>JAUXNR010000674.1 GCA_030682755.1 Flavobacterium sp. | reverse complement strand
AATATGCTTTTTTAGATTGATACTATTCATAATATTTGATTATAAAATTTATTTTAAAAGTCGATGAATCATTCTTATTCTAGAAATAATAATTCAATTAAATTTGATTGAATTACTATTTACCAAATTGATTGTTGAAGGTCTGATTGATTTAGAAACTATATTTAAAAAATTTAAATATTTTATAGTTTCTAAATACCTGCTTAATGATAGATTTAAGATTAAATCTAAATAGAGGGATGCTCGTGCTGAAGAAGATGTTTGTTCTCTTTCCATAATACATTAGTGTTTGTTAATACTGTCATTTTGTAGATTTTTGGGTTTAAAACTATTTTATGCTTGCTTTAGAAATTAAATTTCATGGTGCTAAGCTATATACATATTAAAAATTATATTCATTTTTTCTATAACTAACCTAAATACTCGATAAAAAACACATTTTTGACCATTTTTAACATTTAAAATACCAAAATATACGTTCATTTCTTTCTGTTTTTTCTTTCATTTTAACCTAAAAAAGGTGTGTTTTAACAAGGTTATTAACAGACCTTTTATCAGAAAAATTTAATTTTCTGTGTTCGAATGTAAAAAGTCGAAATGAATAAAAAAAATATTTTATCGATAAAATACATATTTTGCCGACAAAATGCGTTAAATTAGTTTTTTATGTAAGATTTTACTACATTCAATATCGATGAAGTGTAAATATATTATGTTGAATGAAAATTAAAATACTAAAAATTTAAAAATTTTATTAACAATAGTAGAATTAGTTATAAAACAAATTACAACATATTCTTCTTAATAAAAATTGTATATTAGTAGATTATCATCAAAATGAATTAAGAAATGAAGAATCTAATTTTAATTCGTCACGCAAAATCAAGTTGGGATGCACCAATTCATGATAAACAAAGACCATTAGCAATCAGAGGAAGCAATGATGCTCATAAAGTTGCAACAAGCATTGTAAACTTTATACCAAACAAAAATTATATTTGGAGCAGTACCGCTAAACGAGCTAAAGAAACCGCCATAATTTTTGCTCAAAATTTATCTTGGCCTTTAGAAAGTATCGTTTTTAGCGATGAATTATATACATTTGATGGTTCAAAACTTGAAAAATGCATCAAATCATGCTCGGATGATTATGAAAACGTTATTGTTTTCGGTCACAATGAGGCAATCACAGAATTTGTTAATAAATTTGGAGACATAAATATTGATAATGTACCAACATCGGGCTTTGTTTCAATTCAATTCAATGCAACCAGTTGGTCCACTATAACACAAGGAAAAACTATTAAAACCCTATTTCCAAGAGATTTAAAATGATTAAAGCCGTAACCTACCGTTATATTGACAGAGAAAAAAGCTGGCTGAGTTTTAACGCCAGAGTATTACAAGAAGCAGCAGACCCAACCGTTCCTTTATTAGATCGTTTGCGGTTTTTGGGAATTTTTTCAAATAATTTGGATGAATTTTTCAGAGTGCGTTTTGCCGCAATCAGACGTTTTAGTCTGGCCGGACAAACCGGTGAAAAAGTGTTGGGCGGCATTTCTGCTCAACAACTTTTAAAAGACATCACAGATATTGTAATCAAACAACAATCTGAAAGTCTTCGTATTTTAAATATCATTGAAAAAGAACTTGAAACCGAAGGCATATACATTATTAACGAAAAGGAAATTACCCAAGACCAAGAAAGCTTCTTAAATGATTTTTTTATTCAAAGAGTGAGCCCGGCTCTTGTTACCATTATCTTAAATGACTTAGCTGAATTTCCATTATTGAAAGATACCTCAGGTTATTTAGCCGTAAAAATGGTCATGAAACCTGAAAACCCTGAAGCTACTTCCGGATTTTTTGGAATTAAAAAACCTAAAAAAGTAATTCGTTATGCAGTGGTTGAAATTCCTAAAACCATAAACCGTTTTGTAGAACTGCCTTCTTCAAATGATAAAAAATACATCATTCTTTTGGATGATGTGATTCGGTATAACTTAAATAAAATTTTTACCATCTTTGATTATGAGAGCATTCAAGCTCACATGATTAAAATCACACGTGATGCCCAACTTGAAATTGACAGCGACTTGAGTAAAAGTATTGTAGAAAAAATATCTGAAAGCGTAAGAGATCGAAGAATTGGTGAACCCGTTCGTTTTATTTATGACCAATCTATCGAAAAAGATACCTTGAAATTTTTCTTGGAAAAAATGAATATTGATGCCACAGACAGCATCATTCCTGGAGGAAGGTATCACAACCGCAGAGATTATATGGACTTTCCAAACCTAGGCCGCTTTGATTTATTATACCAATCCAAGACTCCTCTTCCTGTTGAAGGATTGAATCTGGAAGGAAGTATTCTTCAAAAAATAAGCACCAAAGATTATCTGATAAATGCACCATATCAGTCGTTTTCTTATTTGATAAAGTTTCTTCGTGAGGCAGCTCTTGATCCAAAAGTGGTCAGTATAAAAATTACATTATACCGTCTTGCTAAAAATTCGCAAGTAATCAGTTCCTTAATCAATGCTGCTAAAAACGGGAAAAAAGTGGTTGTTCAAATTGAATTGCAAGCTCGATTTGATGAAGCCAGTAATATTTCCTATGCTGAACAAATGCAAACGGAAGGCATTGAACTGATTTTTGGCATCAAAGGATTAAAAGTACACAGCAAAATCTGTGTCATTGAACGATTAGAAGACAATAAAATCAAACGTTATGGGTTTATTTCTACAGGGAATTTTAATGAATCTACAGCCAAAGTTTATACAGATGTAACATTGTTCACCTGCCATCAGCAAATTTTAAAAGATGCGGCAAAGGTTTTTGATTTCTTTGAAGTCAATTATCGTGTGCACCGTTACAAACATTTGGTAGTTTCTCCTCATTATACCCGTAACAAGTTCTATAAATTAATTGATCGGGAAATTATGCATGCACTTTCGGGCAAAGAAACATATATCAATCTAAAAATGAATAGTTTATCTGATTTTAGAATGATTGATAAATTATATGACGCCAGTAGAGCCGGTGTAAAAATAAAACTTATCATTAGAGGTATTTGTTGCTTAATTCCAGGTGTTCCGGGCATGAGCGAAAATATTGAAGCCATAAGTATCGTTGATAATTTTTTGGAACATACCCGTCTGTTTATTTTTGGAAATAACGGAAAACCGGAAGTTTACATTTCTTCTGCTGATTTTATGACACGTAACATCGATGCCAGAGTAGAAGTTTCCTGCCCTATTTATGATGAAGATATTAAAAAAGAACTCATTGATAGCTTTGATGTTGGTTGGAAAGGTAACGTAAAAGCAAGATTACATTCTGAAAAGCTGGATAACAAATACAGAATACGCAATGAAAATGAACGCATTTTCAGAGCTCAACTTGAAACCTATAATTACTATCGAAACAAACTCGATGTCATTACAGAAGATTTATAAAAAATTAGTGAATGATTACAATAAAAACATATGCTGCTATTGATATTGGGTCAAATGCCATGAGGTTATTGGTATCCAATATTGTTGAGCAGGCCGGTAAAGAAACACAATTCAACAAAAGTTCTTTGGTTCGTGTGCCAATCCGTTTAGGTCAAGATTCCTTTACGGTGGGTGAAATATCAGACGAAAATATTGAGCGAATGATAGACGCCATGAAAGCCTACAAGCTCTTGATGAAAGTACACAAAGTAGAAAAATATAAAGCATGTGCCACTTCTGCGATGCGTGAAGCCAATAATAATACCGAAATTGTAGAAATTATTGAACGTGAAGCCCAAATAAAAATTGACATTATTGACGGAAAAAAAGAAGCTGCTATCATAGCCACATCCGATTTAAAAGAATACATCAGCACTGATAAAACCTATTTGTATGTGGATGTTGGTGGTGGAAGTACCGAGTTTTCATTGTTTTCCAATGGAAAAATTGTAGCTTCAAAATCGTTTAAAAACGGAACGGTTCGAATGTTAAACAACATGGTAAACGAAGTAGTTTGGGTGGAAATTGAAAAATGGATTAAAATAAACACGGCTCCTTTTGAAAATATTACGATGATTGGTTCCGGTGGAAACATCAACAAGCTATTCAAAATGACTGGAAAACAACAAGATAAACCCC
>JAUXNR010000672.1 GCA_030682755.1 Flavobacterium sp. | reverse complement strand
AGGGTTTATTCACAGCCTGACGTTTTGCAGCTTGGCGAAGTGGCGGAAATCGAAGCACAAATGTTCAGTTTTGTACAAAAGTTCAATCGAAGAACTGCTGTTGAATTTAGCACGGAACCCGCCATTTTGCCAAACTGCTGTTACAAGCTGGCCTTTTTCAGTGTTTGGTTATTCGTCAATTGTTCAGCGTATATATTTGTCGGCATAGTTCTGATTTTTGTAGTTGCTGAAACCTTGTCAAATACACCAGTCTCAATAATTGCTTTTGCTAATATGTCTATAACAGGAACTGAAACGCTATTTCCAACCAATTTCATCCATCTTGCTCTGTTTTCGGGTAATATGTAGTCTTTCGGAAAACCTTGAATTAAACAAGCTTCTTCTTTGGTTATTCTGCGATAATTTTCATTTTTATAAACTTTGTTTATAAAAAGTTTTCGGTGTTCTTCTTCGTTTTTTGCAGTAATAATTTTCGTTGTTACATAATCATTTGTATCGCTTGCAACAAGTGTCGGAAAGATATTTGAAGTTGGAAGAAAAATTCTATTTACTCCATAAAGTCCAGTGCTGATTTTGGTATTTTTAAAATCATATCTTATTTCTGTTGGAATAAGGATTTCTTTTTCAATCAATAATGGTAATGTTTTTGAAAGAGAAATTTTCTTCAATTTAAGTTCTCTATTCATTTTTAAAACATCAACTACTAATAAATTATCGTCACAATTATTTAGGATAATATTTTCTTCTTCAGATAAGTCAATTGCGTTTTCTCGATTGATGCTGAATGAATAATTGTCTTTTTTTAATATTTTCAATTCAACTAATTCATCCAGTTCGGTTTCATTAATTGAATTGTCAAGGTCTTGAAAATGCTTTAAAGACAATGGGTTTCCGTCCAAATTTCCATAAGCACTTTTCCGTCTGTTTTTGAGCAACAAATAACAAATTTTCTTTTGTCTTTCTGTTGTATCTAAAATGTCCCAAGAGTGAATTGTTGAATGTCCGTTTCGCAAATCATTGAATAAAAAATAGTCGTTCAAGCCGTTGCTGGTTGATAAACTCATACTTCTTTGTGAAATAATTTCACCAAACAAATCTCTTGGTTGTTCATTTTCTGTTTCAATGATTTTTTCATTGAAATCAGATAAAATATCTGCTAATTTTATTTTTTTATCAATTGGTTTTGGAAGTTTAAATTTGTCTGCAAATTCTTTGTTTTTAAACCCAATAATATAAATTCTCAATCTATTTTGAGGAACACCATAATCGAAAGAATTTAGTAGATAATAGTTAGCAAAATAGCCTGCTTCTTTAATTCTCTCTAAAATATAGTTTAATGCGTTTTTATTTCTGGGATCAACCAAACCTTTTACGTTCTCAAAAATAAATGCGTCTGGTCGAGATTGATTAAGTAAAAATATAGTGTCATTCCACAATTGTCCACGGTCATCGTCAAAGCCCAAATTTCGTCCTGCGATAGACCAACTTTGACAAGGAACTCCTGCTGTCAAAAGGTTATGTTTTGGCAACTCTTTTATTTTAGTGATGTCGCCTAAATTTTTCTCAACTGGTTCGTTTGAATTTTTGCAATAAGTGTCAATTGCATCTTTGCTTATTTCGCTAAAACGCAAGCATTCTCCACCGTTGTTTTCAAGTGCCATTCTGAAACCGCCAATGCCTGAAAATAAGTCTATGAAAGTGAATTTTGAATTTTCCATAGTAGTTATTTTAGTAAGTTTTGGTCAAAATTTTGAGGCGGTTCTATTTCTAAAAACTCACGATAAATTCTTTCTTTGTACTCCTTTCCAAGTTTATTTACTTCGGTAATGAAGGTTTTATAAGTTCCTTCTCCACCAATTAAATCCCAAAATTCGTTACCGATTAATACAGATGCATCTTCGTGCATATTGAACCAACGCATTGGGAAAGTCCATTTATAATCAGATTTTTTGCCATAAGGATTATAAACAAGAGCATAAAATGCGTGGTCAACTTGTTTGGGTTCCATCGCCAATAATTTCAGCATTTTTTCTTTGCTTACTTTGGTTTGGTCGCTGTTTGGAAGTGGTGCTTTTAATTCAAACGCATATTTAGTTTGTGTTTCTTCGTTAAAAATGAAAATATCGCAAGTTACGCTTACAGGAATTGGGTCGCCACCACCTTGTTTGATGTATTCAAGTTCTTTTGCCCAATCTGGTTTTATTTTAGCTTCGCCTTTTTGATTGTGCTCAAGGTTGTTTAAAACTTCTTGAATTCTACGCAAACTTTCACTTCCTACAGTTCCGTTTACGCTATGTCCCATCGAACAGTGTCCGTGGTTTTCGGTTGCAACAACTTGAGCTAATCTTTCCCAAACGCCACCAAAAGGCGTTACAAATCGTCTTTCAAAATGCGAACCTTTAAATATTTCGTCAGGAACTAAAGCAGAATAAAGAGGTTTTGAAGAATGATGTTTTTCTTTTATGAATGGGTCTTTTACGAGTACATTATTCATAACCCTGTCCATCATAGTCGAAACTACGTTTTTTATTCCTTCGCCAACTCGTTTTTTCTTACTCATAATTTAATTAAATAACTGTCTGCGAATTTACAAAATTTTTGTCTATGGTTTTCGTTTTGGTGTCGGAAGTTGCGTTCGGATAGGCTTGCTTGTAACGTTTTGCCACTTTGCGTAGTTGCGGATTTTGAGCCCATCACTTTCAAACTGCCACAAACGATTTATTGAAACATAAAGTTTGAGTTTATCAATGACCCCGCAATTACGCAAAATGGCTGTTAACAGCTGCAATTTATGTAATTTTTAAATAAAACATAATTGACTTATTTTAAATTATTTAGCATAAATTTAAAATCTTCTTAATTTATATTTCACAATAACTATCGTAGTTTTGCAATATTACTAATTTAAAATTATTTAATATGAGCGAATTAAAATTAAATTCAAATGTTGCCTATTCAACGTATGATTTGACACTTAA
>JAUXNR010000650.1 GCA_030682755.1 Flavobacterium sp. | reverse complement strand
TGCTTACCGAAAATTGTACAGGAAAACTATTTCCCATGTTGGCTTTGCTGCCTGTCATGATTACCTTTCCCGACAACACAATTTCTGGATAAGCATCTGCAGAAAGAGCATATTGTTGATTGGTTTCGAACTGACTTAACTCCTGCTCGGGAACATTTACAGTAAATTTTAGTTTCGAAATATCTGTGATTTGTAGCAAAGGAATGCCAGGCGCAGCAAAAGCTCCTTCTTCGGTCAGCTTTGCGGTAACAATTCCGCTAAAAGGCGCCACGATGGTAGTTTTATTGATTTGCTCTATTAATGTAGCCTTCTGTACTTTGGCCGATTTTAAAGCCAATTCGGTCTTTTCCAATTGAACTCCCTGAATGGCGTCGGCATTGGCAAGAATGGTATATCGTTTTACATCTGCCTCCAGTCCTTCAATTTGAATTTCAACGGTTTGCAATTGTAGTTTCAGCAAGGAATTGTCTAATTGAACCAGTGCCTGACCTTTTTTTACCGTGCTTCCAATATCAACTAAAACTGAGTTTATTTTACCCTGAATATCAGCGCTGACTTTTGTTTCTTTGTTGGGTTCAAAAGTACCAGCGTACGAAATATCGTTTTCAATAGTTTCGGGTTTCAATGTGATGGTTTGCACATTTATTGCCTGTTCTTTATTGTACTGATAAACCCTGTTTACCGTGGTTTCTTTATTTTTCGTTAGTTGAAAAAACGTGATGGCTAATAATGCCACTGCCACAACTATATAAATGATTGTTTTTTTCATTTCCGTAATTTTTTAATTCTTAATTTTTAATTGAAATATTTCCGGTTAATTTTTTCAGCTCCTAATCGGCTTTCAGGTAGTCGATGATAGCGGTTAGCTGGTTTTGCTGTGCTTCGCGTAGTGCATTGTCGGCCAGTAAAATTTCAGTAAGGCTTGACGTTCCTTGCTTTTGCTGCAAAACCATTTCGTCGTAAACCGTTTTTGCAAGGTCGATTTGGTTCGTTGTATTTTCGATGGTTTGTTGGGTAACAAATCTTTTGCGCGTGGCATTTTCACTCAGCATATTTTTTTGTTCGGCTTCTTTGTTTTTTTGGTGCTGTGTGTTTTGGTTTTGTTTTTTTTTGT
>JAUXNR010000646.1 GCA_030682755.1 Flavobacterium sp. | reverse complement strand
CATAATTTTAATGTGTTAATTTGACAATGTGTCAATGTGACAATTGACTAATCGGCTAATTGAACAATTGATTAATTAATTTGAACTTTTGCTCCGTTGAACAATTTACCTTCTGCTGAAACGATATACGGTTCTTTGGAGGATAATCCGGAAAGTATTTCTACTTTGTCTCCGTAAGTTTTCCCGATTCTTAACCATCTTAAAATAGCGGTATTGTTGGCAACGGTGTAAATTCCTGTGAGCTGACCTTGTTTTACTAATGCCGATTCGGGAACTAAAACTTGTTCTGAACCTTCCTTTGTATCAGCCACTTTTTCAATTGGAAATTGTACGTTGACAAACATTCCGGAAAGAATGGTTTTATCCATTTCATCTAAATTGACTTTCACTAGATATTGTCCGCCTGTATTTTTGGCTGATAAACTTACTTCGGACACTTTTCCGGTCACTTTTTTATTCATCGATTTGATGATGATTGAAACCGGCATTCCTTGTTTAATTTTTGAAATATCAGTTTCAGAAACCATAGCGGTTACTTGTAATTTCCCAGAACCTTCTACACTCACTAAAGGCATTCCCGGATTGGCCATGTCGCCTTCTTTTATAAAAGTATTTGTAACAACTCCGCTAAATGGTGCTGTGATATTGGCATAATTAAATTGAGCCATGACTTCGTTTCGCATTTGTTTGGCACCTTCCAATCCGGCTTTTGCCATTTCAAAACGAGCAGTCATGTCGTCTAACTCTTTTTGAGAAGCACTTTGTTGAGCAAACAAGTTTACAAAACGATCGTAATCTTTTTTGGCATTATTGTATCCGGCAGTTGCTTGTAAAATGGATGCATCCACTTGTGCTTTTTTGGCTTGTAAATCGGTGTTGTTGATACTTACCAATAATTGACCTGCACCCACTTTTTGTCCCACTTTCACATGAACTTTGGTCACATAACCCATCATTCTAGTACTCACATTGGCACTGTTTTCGGCTTCAATTTTGCCACTTGCCGTCACAAAAGGACTGGATGAATTTTCTATCGAACCATTTACTTTTACTGCAATGGCAGATAATGTTTTAACTTCTTTTCTGTCACTTCCACAGGAAAAAAGGAATACTACTGATACAAAGGATAAGATTGCTATTTTGATTTTCATAAGGTTGAATTTATTTTTTAATATTTTTTTTCTTGAACACAGATCTAAGAAATTTTTAAAATTTTTAAAATTTCTTCAATCCGTGTTCCTATTATGATTATTTAGTTAAAAATTCCAAATACATTTTGGTGAAATTGTATTCAAAAACCGCTTGTAAGTATTCCAACTCTTTTTGAGCAGTTTGCGTTTCCGTCATCAATAAATCGGAAGTTTTTTCTAAACCTTGAGCAAAACGATTTTGGCGAATTCTAAAACTTTCTTGTGTTTGTTCAAAAGCCAATTTGGAAAGTGCTACTTTGTTTTGAGCATCGGCCAATTGGCGGTTGGTTTTATTGAGTTCGAGTTGACTTTGTTTTTTGTATTGTTCTGCCTCGGTTTCAGCTTTCTGAAATTCTACTTTTGATTTTTCAAATTTTCCGATGGATTTGTAACCATCAAATACATTCCAAGACAATTGAGCTCCGATGGTATAACCATTTGCCCCAAATTGAAAGATTTGAGTGTCGTATAATTCATAAGTTCCAAAAGCATTTAATCTTGGTAGAAAGCTCATTTTCCACGATTTCATCATATTCTTGTACGCTTCGGTTGATTTATCCATCGCTAAAAAGTCTTTTCTTGAAGTCGACAATTGAGCCTTTTCCAAAGAAGGATTGATTTCGTTTTCTAAATTTTCAACCGGTTGATAAATACCCCCTTTGGTATCCTCATTCAATAAGAAAGCCAAATAATCGGAGGCATTTCGTACATTGCTTTTTGAATAAGCTAATTGATTGGTAATTTCATTTACACGAACTTGTACATCCAACACATCTGTTTTTTGA
>JAUXNR010000645.1 GCA_030682755.1 Flavobacterium sp. | reverse complement strand
TGAAGGATTAATTTCCAAGTAATTTAGTTGACCATAAAATTGCTTCAAGTTCGCGAAGCATAATTGCTTTTTTCTGTTTAGGAGCATACATAAATCCATCAATTGTTATCAGTTTGTTTGATGATTCATCAACAAAAGTGTACGAAATAAAAGGGCCGTCCATAAAATCGTTGGCCAACTCCCATAAACCACGAATTTCGGTTGCATAATTACCATTAAAACTGATTTTTCTTGCTTGAAAAGGAACAAATTCATCTGCTACTTTCTGGTACGACCCATTAGTAGGTCCCGGAATTTTTATCTTGGTAAGTATATCTCTACTTTGTCGGATTTTGTTTGGATGAAAAGCATTTGTATCCAAATATGGTATGGTATAAATCAAAATACTCATCGAATTGCTCGTAGTTTCTTTTCGTATCCATGCAAAATTTTCTTCTAAAACAGCTATATTGTATCCTTTCGGAACATTCATCTCCAAATTAAAATTCTTTCTCAAATCTCGTGCTACATTTACATTCTTAAACTTTGATGAATAAGAAATATTGATGCGCTTTCGCTCATTTTCTTTGAATAATTCAAGAGATTTTTGCTTTTCCTCTTCAAATATTTGCAGAAACGCTTCGTGTGAAGAAGCATTGACTTTTATAACAATTTGTGGTGCAGACCATAAATCTTTTTTCATTTCAACATAAGCTGTTTTGAATTTATTGTCGATTTCTACAATAAATAGATTATGATGAGCTTTAAACATTTGCTTTTCAAGCGACTTTTCGTTGATATTTACTAGGTTAAATTCCGGCTCCGCAATCGATAAAACAGGCATTTCTATTGCAAATGCCGAACGAATGCTATCGCCCATTTCGCCTTCCCATTGATTGTTGTTTTGAGTAATAACCAACATCTCATTAGCTCCGCCTGTTGAGGCAATTTTCTTGCGCTTCGTTTCATCTTCATTACATGAAGTGATGCTTAGTAAGGCAAAAAAGAGTAAAAAAGAATAAATAAATTGTTTTTTCATTTGGTTTGAAATTGAATAGAGTGAATAAACGCTTAGATTCAAAAAATTTAGCCAATGAATTACAAATATCATTCCAAAAACAATATTTATGTGCGAGTACGAACTTTTAGTTTTTGTCCGAGTTGCAATTTACTTGAAGTTCCTAATTGATTTAGTTCGCGAATGCTTTCGATGGTTGAATTGTATGCTTTAGCAATATCCCAAAGTGTATCGCCACTTTTAACTGTATGAGTGATTGTTATTCCATCGATTGTACTAGTACTTGCAGTAGATTTCTGAGCGGTATTGCTAGAACTCTTTTGGATACCTTCCGAATTAAAAACAATTAGTTTTTGTCCGGGATAAATATTTGTGCCTTTTAAACCGTTTAATGCTTGAATTCGTGAAACAGATGTACGGTACTTATTTGCAATTAAACCTAAATTCTCACCACTTCTAACTATATGAATACTTCTTTGTTTTGCATCTTTAATTTTTACCA
>JAUXNR010000319.1 GCA_030682755.1 Flavobacterium sp. | reverse complement strand
TTTTTGATTCCGGAACTAATAATAAGATAAATGTAGTTAAGGGCACTGAAAATTTATACATGTTTACTAGTATAGGACAGTTCTTTAAAATATCTAAATTTAGACCATTCATAATTGCCTTTCCTCCCGTAAAACCACTTACCATATCCACGGATGCCGGTATTAAAAAGATTATGGCGAGAGAAACAATGATTAAAATAAAGAATGCATAAAATGATAAATAGGGTCTATTATAATTATCACGTACAAATAATCGCTTAATTAATTGAGGAGATTTTTTGAAAACTAACCCAAATAAGATTAGATTTTTTAGTAAAATGTTTTGTTTCTTAAACCGTTCCGTCAAGAGTTCATGGTACTCAAACTCATAAAAGGTATAAGCCACGGTCTCCTTTTCAGGGGCACTCGGAGTAACAAGCCGCACAACTTTTGCTGTTTTTTTTTCTGCATACGTAATGATTTCACTTTTCAATTCATAAACACGCCCCTTTTCATTATAATGGAGTTCATTCCTAAAACGTTCCGCATATTTTTCAACATTTTCATTGTGAAAAGACTGCCCTAATCCCGAAATGTAGATTCCTACTTTGTTCATTTATTAAAATGTAAGATAGGATTTGCTCACCCATTTGTCATCCAAACCAATTTTACACCAGCCATTATTTTCTTCATGAACAAAAATTTCTTCGTCTTTCAATACGCTTGATGCTTTAGGGAAATTAGTCCCTGGTCCGGTTCTTACATTTAAAACAGTGGTATTCACAGTAGCTCTTTTCACCTCATCAGTATACCTTCCGGCTACCCAATGTTCTAATGAATTGGATATTTTGTACCAATTATCTCTTTCCTCATAAACCCTTAAAACAGCTCCCATCTCAATACTAGACCGTTCTTTTGCTTTAGCACTACTTGCTTTTGGAGCAATTCGTATATTCAAAACACTGGCGGTAACACAAACGTATTTTAAAATAGAAGTGGTATCCGTTTTTATGGAATGTCCGTTTAGCTTAGCAGAAACCAAAGGAGCAAAATGATTGTCAAAATCAATGACTTTATTTCCTCCAAAAAAATTTGTTCCGGGACAAGATTTGTTGCCTCCTGCTCCATTGTTACGAACACCATTGTCTAAACGAAACCAATGATGATAAATAATTGTGTTGGCGTTTACTGCAAGGTTAAACTTTTTGCACAATGCGGCTGTCACAGCAACAATTGCATCCTTTTGACTTGTAGTCATCACATCACCGTTCAAATCAAAATTTCCAAAATTTTCAATACAAATAGAATTGGCATTTTGATTGGTGATACAAGCGGGAGATAATTCCAAACTCCTTCCCGTCATCACTGTACCATCAGGAAAAATAGTAAAGTGTTGACCGATATCTCGCCATCCATTTTGATTCACATGATGGTTTTTCATGGCGAGCTGCCTTTCAAAATGATTATTCCCTGTAAAGTGAATATAACTGGGAATATACGTATGGTGTTGTTGAATTTTTAAAATAGTTCGTCCAATTCTTAGGCTTGACATCCAATTTTCAAATTCGGGGATAGTCATTTTTGTAAAACCGTATTTCGTTTCCATAGTATTGAATTTAAATCTGATAAAGACTTATAAATATAAATACTAAAGTGATTGGTGTCAATACGTGAAAATACGTAATTTATACAGCGACTTTCTGATCCTGAATGTGGTTTTAATTATTCAATTCCTTCTTTTTTTGCAGCTTTCCTTATCTCATCTTTATACTCTAAAGCGTTTTTGGCACTACTTCTGGCTCTCTTGAGTAAAAACTCGCCTAAATCTGCACCTAAACTACAAAGCTCTAAAATTAATAAAAATTCTGAGAGTTCTTTTGCCCAAGGTTAGTCTCTTTGGTTGGTGAGCTTTCATGAAAAAACCACCCGAAGGTGGTTTTAATTATTACTCTAAAACATCAATTTTACCGTGTGGTCCCAAAACATATAAAATTTCTGAAGTTTTCGCATCTATATAAATGAAATATGGAATAGGCCCGTCGTATCCTTCAATTCTAAAACCAACAGTGAAAACATCTCTTTTTTTATCTTCATATTTTCCAGAATACATTTCCAATTTTTCTTCGAACTCTACTTTTTCTTCACTTATGAAAATATAATTCCATTCGCTATTTTTTAAATATATTTTTGCTAGTTCTATTGCCTTTTCTTTTGTTATCATTTTATTTTAAATTTAATAGTTTGTCAATATTTACTTCTTGTCGTTTTTTCGGTATTTGAGAAATGTTGAAATCAAAATCCACTCTAATTGGATTCCCTGCATTATCAGTAATTCCAAAATCATTATAATTTTTATTCATATATCCTTTTGCATCAATCAACTCTTCACGGTTCAAATATTGTTTATGCTCCGCTAACTTATCAAAAACAAATCTTTCCCTTGCTATTAAACCATCAACACCTTTTAAATTATAATAGTTTTTTATTCCTAAACTTTTGCAATGGTTAAAGTGCATAAATTCATGTAAAAACTCTAATACTGTTGCATTTTCTCGTAAAACCATCTTCATTTTTATACCATCGGTTATAAACATAGCAGCATTATGAGATTCCATAATCACAGTTTTTCCTGATGGATAAAAATAACCATCTACTTCAAAAACTCCTTTTTGATTTCCAATTTGAAGTTCTACTTTATTCTTAGAAAGAAAAGATTTTATTTTTGAAATAGCTACTTCATCCAATATTTGTCCTGCTAATCTTCCTCTATTCAATAAAGAAACTTCTGCCACCTCGTACAACTCATCAAACAACCCATCTACATCCTCAATTCCTTCTTTTTTAGCAGCTTTTCTTATTTCAT
>JAUXNR010000636.1 GCA_030682755.1 Flavobacterium sp. | reverse complement strand
CCAAAAACAACCAAATTTGAATAAAAAGCAACAAAAAGTAATAATGAATATTTAATTTTCATAAAACGTATTTTAAATTTAAGTAAAGTTTAATACAAACTCCGCACCAAAAGTAAATAATATTATTAAATAATGTACATTTGCAGGCTGTTAAGAAATAATTAACAAGCAAAAAAGTCAATAATTTTAACTTTATTTATGAAAAAACTTGTTTTAAGTATTCTCTTTGTAATGCAAGTAGTTTTTGTTTTTAGTCAACAAAACCAAGGTGTTAGAGGTGTTGTTGTTGACTCTAAGACGCAAAAACCATTACAAAGTGTAGTTGTATCCATTCAAAACACAACTTTTACAAAAATTACAACAGCTGAAGGTGCGTTCCTTTTTGAAAACGTTCCTGCGGGTGAATTTTTGCTTCAAGTAAAAACAGAAGGATATACCAATCAATTATTACCATTTGAAGTTTCTTTAAATCAAATGGTGGACTTAGGGATCATTGTAATGGAATATGACATTACTGCTGAACAACAACTAAGTTTAATTACCATTACCGAAAGTGATTTGGGTGATGATAATAGTGGCTCTGAAAGTACAGCCGGACTATTGCAAGCAACTCGTGATGCATTTTTACAAGCTGCAGCATTTAATTTTGGTCAAGCTCGATTTAGAGTAAGAGGTTTAGATAACGAATATGGAGCAACCATGATTAATGGTGTCATGATGAACAAATTGTATGACGGCAGACCTCAATGGGGTAACTGGGGAGGTTTGAATGATGCTACAAGAAATCAAGAATTTACTAACGGTTCTGCACCATCAGACTATACATTTGGGGGTATTTTAGGAACTCAAGAAATCAATACAAGAGCATCCATTTACAGACCGGGTTCACGTGTTTCCTTCTCGGGGACAAACACCAATTACACTTGGAGAACAATGGCTACACATGCTTCAGGTATGAGCAAAGACGGCTGGGCTTATGTTATTTCCGGTGGAAGAAGATGGGCTCAAGAGGGATTTTTTGAAGGAACAGATTATGCTGCAAATTCTTTGTTTGCAAGTGTTGAAAAAAGAATAAGTGATAATCATAGTTTGAATTTTACTTCAATTTATGCTCAAAACAGTAGAGGTAAAAATTCTCCAAATACTAAAGAAATTAATGATTTGGCAGGAACTCAATATAATTCCTATTGGGGATGGCAAAATGGAAAGAAAAGGAACTCTCGTGATAAAGATTTAGAAGAACCTATCTTAATGTTAAGTCATTATTGGAAAGTAAATCCAAAAACAAAATTAAACACCAATGTGAGCTATCAATTTGGTAGTATTGGAAATTCTCGTTTAGACTTTAATAACGTTACAAATCCTGATCCTACCTATTATAGAAATCTTCCAAGTTACTATTTGAATTTGCATTCAGAAAATGCAGATGGTGATGTAATTTGGACTCCTAATTTTGACGAAGCTCAAAATGCACAGAATACATTTTTAGCAAACAGACAAATCAATTGGGATCAAATGTATCGTGCAAATTCACTTCCTGTTTTTGATGAAAACAACCAAGAGATTGGAAGAGCTCCAACAGAAAGTGTTTATGTATTGTATGAAGACCGAACAGATGACAGGTTGTTTACAGCAAATACTATCATGAATTCACAAATTGCAGATAATATTATTATGAATGCAAGTGTGAGTTACAGAAGATTGAAATCAAACAACTTTCAAAACTTATTGGATTTATTAGGAGGCCTTTATTTTAATGATGTAGATCCTTTCTTTTCAGGAAGTCAATCACAACCCGATCTTAACAATCCAAACAGACAAGTAGTGGAAGGAGATAAATATGGTTATAACTATAATATTTTAGCTACTTCATTAGACGCGTTTACACAATTTAAATTTACTTATAATAAAGTAGATTTTTATTTAGCTCAATCTTATTCAAGAAGTGAATACCAAAGAGAAGGTTTGTATCAAAACGGTATTTATCCTGAAACTTCTTTTGGAAAAAGCAGAAAAGTTGAATTTGATAACTTTGGTTTTAAAGGAGGTTTAACTTATAAAATAACAGGACGTCATTTAATTGATGTGAATGCCATTTATATGACTAAAGCTCCAACCATTAGAAACACATTTCCAAACGCAAGGTTAAACAACCAAATTACAGCAGGATTAGAAAGTGAAACAATTTATGGTGGTGATGTTAGTTATGTTATAAGAGCTCCAAGAGTGAAGGCAAGAGCTACAGGTTTCTATAATAAAATTCTAAATTCAACCGAAGTAGGTTTCTTCTTTGCAGAAGGTTTAGGAATTGTTGACGAATTAGGTAATTTAAATTCAGGAAACGGAAATGCCTTTGTTGCTGAAATTGTTACTGGATTAGATAAGAAAAATATGGGTCTTGAGTTTGGTTTAGAATACCAACTTACGCAAACCATAAAAGCAACGGGTGTTGCCGCTTTTGGTCAATATACGTATGACAGTAATCCAAACGTAGCATTGAACGTTGATAACGTGAGAAGAACTGTAAATTATGGTGCCGCAACACTAAAAGATTACAGACAACCGGGCACGCCACAACAAGCCTATTCCTTAGGTATAGAATATCGTGATCCTAAATTCTGGTGGATTGGTGCAAATGTAAATTACATGACAGACAATTATTTGGATATTTCTGCGATAATGAGAACAAATAATTTCTTCAACAATGATCAAATTCCAATTGACAACCAACCTGTTGCAGGAATCGATGAAGAGCTTGCTCGTCAATATCTGAAACAAGAAAAATTTGATGAAATTTATTTGGTAAATTTGGTTGGAGGTAAATCTTGGAGAGTAAGCAGAAAAAACAGAAATACAGTTGGGTTTTTTGCCAGCATTAACAACGTTTTTGACGTGAATTATATAACAGGAGGTTTTGAACAAGGAAGAAATGCAAACTATACGCAAGTACAACAAGATTATGCTAGCGGTACAAGAGCTTTTGGTCCGAGATACTTCTACGGTTTTGGAAGAAACTATTTTGTGAATTTTTATTATAACTTTTAATCTACTTTAGACAATATACTATGAAAACAACTTTTTTAAAAACTATTTTATTGGTTGTAGCCGCAGGATTCGTTACCTCATGTGTTAACGATGATGACTACAGCATCCCCAACCTTAATTGTGTTGACCCGAACTTAACGGCAAACAAAACGGTTCAGGCAGTGTATAACCAAGCAACAACAAACATTCAACAGTTTCCGGATAACACACCTCAAACTGATATTTTGGAAGCTTATGTAGTTTCTTCAGATAGAGGAGGTAACTTTTTTAAATCGTTATCCTTACAAACTTTAGGTACTGACTCAACTCCACCTCTAGGATTTAGTATCCCGGTTGATGTAACCAGCTTATTCACCATTTTTGAACCGGGTAGAAAAGTATACGTAAAACTTGACAGAAGATACTACAATATTACTAATGGTTCATTAATCATTGGAGAGTTATTCTTAAATGCTTCAGGAAATGCTTCTGTGGGAAGAATTTCTGCAAATACGTATGGAAATACCCTAGTACGTTCTTGTGAAGTGAGAAGCGAAGAAGATTTTGTTAGAACTTTAACAGTTAATGAAGCAAAACAAGATGCAAATCTTAATACATTAATTGAATTAAATAATGTGCAGTTTGTTGATGCTGCTGTTGGGTCAACGTATTATAATCCTAACAACCAAGTGGGAGGTGCAACCAACCATTTGTTAACGGATACTTCAGGTAACACAACAATTTTCAGAACAAGTAGTTTTGCAAGATATGCAGGTAATATTGTTGCAGGTGAAAGTGGTAAAGTAAGAGGAATCATGACAAAATTTGGTTCAGATTATCAGTTTATTGCCAGAACATTTGATGATGTTCAATTGACCAACCCAAGATTTGATGTGGATTTTGCTCCACCAATTGTTGGAAATAACGTAACTTTCTTATCTTCTTTGAACGAAACTTTTGAAAGTTATACTGCTGGAACAAACGTAACAGGTCAAAATGATTTTCCAATGTATATCAATGATGCATTCCTTGGAAATGCATATTGGAGATGTCGTTCAAACGGAACACCGGCTAATAAATTCATCCAAATGACCGCTTTTAGTACGAGTCAAAGTGTAAAAACGTATTTTATTGTACCGGTTGATTTTACAAATGCGAATTCATTCTCATTCCAAAGTCGTGCATCATTCTTTAATGGAGCGGTATTGAAAGTTTATTATTCAACTTCTTACACAATTGGAGGCGTAGTAAACCCTGCTGATTTAACAGATATCACTTCTAATTTTGCCATTTCAGCTGCTAATAATGCAACTGGTCCTTTTACACCAAGTGGTGTTTGGAATATTCCGGGAACATTAACAGGTAATGGTTTTATTCTTTTTGAATATACCGGCTCTGCTATATCATCACCAGCTTTAACAACAAATATGGATTTAGATAATATTGTTATTAACTAAGTACATTCTTTTTTATATGAAAAGCGAGACATTTGTCTCGCTTTTTTTTGGATTAAATTAAAAATTGAGCTCTTTGCTAATTTAGATGTGAAATTTTCGGAGAGGGATACAAGCGAGACAATCGCACAAGTGGTGGGGAGTTCAACTAATGAATAATTGCGAATAATGAAAAGAAATGTTTTATTCTGTTTAATAATTTTAACATTTTATAGTTGTGAAAGTTATTTGCAAGGTTTTGATTTTAAGTTGTTTGATAATACTGAAGCAGTTAAATTAGCTGAAGCAGTTAAAAATGAAAACTTAAATGATATCGAACGAATTGCTAAAAAAAATAAAACACTACTTGATTTCCATGACCCTAAATTTGGGCATACTTTATTAATGTTAGCCGTTGCAAATAATTTAAAAAAGTCTACAAAAAAATTACTTGAATTAGGTGCTGACCCTAATAAGAAATCTACACCAATTGAAAATTTATCTGTTGATATTGATACTCCTATGTTTATAGCTTGTTCAAAAATTTATAAAAAAAACTTTTGTGATACAACTATTTTAAAAATGTTGATTAAATATGGAGGAGATGTTAATGCACATCGCATCGTGAAATTTGTAAATGCAGATTATAAAATAAAGGAGACACTTTTTACGGAAGCAACAAAATCCGATTGTTTGCCTGTGATAGAGTTATTAATAAATTCAGGAATTGATATTAATGACTACTCATATGAAAATGGACATGGTCCAATTGTAAATACCATCATTCAAGATAATTTGAGGATACTAAAATTCTTAATTATTGAAAAAAAAATAAAAATCCCTAATTATGTTTTTGTGCGACATGCATATAAAAATGACCCAAGAGTTGAATTAACTCTTGATGAATTTCTTAATGAACAAAAATATGATGTTGATTCAGACAATTTTAGAATAAGAAATGAAATTTTAGAATATTTGAAAAATAATTAATCAGAAGATTAGCTTGTTGCTATAAATGCTCTTAGAAACAAAGATCTTCCCGTTTGAT
>JAUXNR010000635.1 GCA_030682755.1 Flavobacterium sp. | reverse complement strand
TTAAATGCTCAAGCACCTGCAGGTTATTATAATGCCGCTAACGGATTGAACGGTTATCCATTAAAAACTGCTTTACACCAAATTATTACAAATAGTCATAATCCTCAAGCTTACAGTACGCATTGGTCCTTTTTTCAAATTGCAGATGTAAAACAAGACGGTACCGTTTGGGATATTTACGCTAATTGTGGCTTTGTATTTGGATTGCCTGAAAATGGAGGAAACCAAGATGTTGGAACCGGAGGAAATGTGGAATGTCAATTTTTTAATCGCGAACATACGTTTCCAACGAGTTGGTTTGGAGGTAATGTTGAGCCGATGCGTTCAGATGTAGTACACATTTATCCGGCGGATAAATTAGTAAATAATGAAAGAGGAAATTTGGCATTTGCAGCCGTAAATTCAGTTTCTTTTTTAAGTAGTAATGGGAGTAAAAAAGGTACCAGTGCAACACCAGGAATTACAGGAAATGTATTTGAAGTAATTGATGAATATAAAGGAGATATTGCTCGATCTTTGTTTTACATGGCAACACGTTATCAAGATGTGATTGCAGGTTGGGAAACAAACAACCCAGATGGTGATAAAATGTTGAATGGCACTTCCAATCAAGTTTTTGAGACATGGGCATTACAGCTTTTATATTCTTGGCATATCAACGACCCTGTTTCTCAAAAAGAAATAAATAGAAATAATGCAATTTATGCATATCAAGGAAACAGAAATCCTTTTGTTGATAATCCGGATTATGTTTGTAATATTTGGAATGTATCAAACTGTACGTTATCGGTTCCAGAAATCAATTTTGAAAATGCAATAACTGTTTACCCAAATCCATCAAACAATCAAACGATATCAATAGAAAGTAGTATCGAACTTGATGAAATTCAGTTAATTTCTATTAATGGTCAATTATTGCAAGTGATTCAAAAAGAAAATATAACAGCAAATCAATTGCAAATCAATTCTATACCTTCAGGTTTTTATTTGTTGAAAGTAAAATCGAGCAATCAATATATAACTAAAAAAATAATCATCAATTAAAAATTTGATGAAATGATATAGAACCTCCTCAGATTGAGGA
>JAUXNR010000632.1 GCA_030682755.1 Flavobacterium sp. | reverse complement strand
CAATCGGCACAATTGATAGTATTGAAAAAAATAAAGCCACTGTTAATTATGGCGTGTTTACTTCCAAAGTGAGTTTGGATGCTCTGGAATTTGTGGAAGCTGTGAAGTAATTGATTATTGGATTGTTAGATTATTGGATTGTTAGATAACTGATATCGAACAACGGAAAACAGAAAACAGATAACTGATTAATGGAAAATTTACCAAAAGATAAAAAAATAGTTTTGTTTGACGGGGTTTGTAACTTGTGTGACAACTCTGTTCAATTCATACTAAAAAATGACAGCAAGGACTTGTTTCGATTTGCTTCGATACAATCAGAGATTGGGCAACAAATCATAAAGTATTTGGGGATTGATGTGTCAAAGGTGGACAGTATTATTTTGTATGTTCCCGGAGAAGCCTATTATCTCAAAGCTGAAGCCGCGATGCAAATTGCCAAAGATTTAAAAAGCTGGCATAAAATAATCTCCTATTTATCATTCACCGGTTCGTTTGGCAATTTTATTTATGATTATATTGCCCGCAACCGCTACAAATGGTATGGTAAAAAAGACGAATGCATGATTCCTACTGAAGAAATGAAGGCAAAGTTTTTATAACTGATAAATATCATATTTTATCAACTTGTTCCTTTTTATTTTTGACTACTTAAACTAGATAAAATGAACAAACTATTCTTTTCTTTATATTCTTGGGATAACGGAGCCTTCATCATGATTGGTGTTTTTGCATTAGTTATAATCGGTATCATTGCCGCTGTAATGTTTATGATGAATAGTGATAAGAAAAAGAAAAACGATAAATAGTCGTTTTTCTTTTTTATTTAATCTCGTTTGGCTGATGAAGTTTGTTTACGGATTTGGCTACTAAAGTGGCAATAGTGGCATCACTTGTAATGTTGGTCACCGTTCTACACATATCCAGAGGTCTGTCTATGGCAAAAATTAAAGCCAATCCTGCTTCAGGTATTCCGGCTTGCCCCAAAACAATAACCAACATTACCATTCCGGCACTTGGCACAGCAGCTGAACCAATTGAAGCTAACGTAGCTGTAACTATAATCATCAATTGTGTTTGTAAATCCAAAGGTTCAGGCAACATGGCTTGGGCAATAAAAATGGCCGCTACCGCTTGATACAAACTCGTTCCATCCATGTTAACTGTTGCTCCTAAAGGTAAAACAAAACTGGAGACTTCCTCATCAACACCCACTCTTTCGGTTACACATTCCATGGTAACAGGTAATGTTGCGGCACTGGAACTTGTTGAAAAAGCCAATAATTGTGCAGGTGCAATCGCTTTAAAAAACCGAATCGGATTTACCTTTGCAATGGTATATAACAAGGTGGGATAAAAAACAAATGTCATTAACACCAAGCCAAACACTACCGTCAAGGCATAAATCCCTAATGCTCCCAAAGTAGAAAAATCAGGAATTTCAACCATCAAAGCAGCCATTAAAGCAAAAACACCAATCGGAGCAGCTGACATAATAATGTCGAT
>JAUXNR010000627.1 GCA_030682755.1 Flavobacterium sp. | reverse complement strand
ATTCTGTGTCTTCTGTGTTTTCTGTGAGAGATTAAAAGCCTGTGAGAGAAAATTACTGAATAACATATTCCTTCACTTCCGTTTCTCCTAACCTAAAAAAGCCTAAAGCAAAATTATTAAAGTTAGTTTGGTTTACTATATTTCCCCGAACGGTTGATGTGGGCGTGCTAAAAGGGCCGGCACTTGTTGTTCCCGCTTGAGCCAATAAAATAGTCATATAATTATAATATTGTTGCGAAACGCCACTCATGGTAAACGTTATGGTATCACCCGGAACAAAATCTTCACTAAAATATAAACCAAACATTTCGTTATTTTGAAAAAAACGGTCTTCCAAAATACCATATTCCGGGATCACTTTATACGGATCAATAATTCCTAAAAAGTAAAAATTTGTTTCATTGGGAATGTCATTAAAAAAGAATTTTACTTCGGTTGCATCGCCCAAAATTCCCGCATTGTCTCTTTGTTCAATTCTTGTCACTTCCGGAGTAGCAAGCAATTTTTCTGTAGAAATATAGGTTTGTCCTTGATAAATGATAGTTAATGTATAGGTTTCATTTAAGGTTGGCATAAAATTACCGCAAATGTAAAGTCCCGGTGTATCAATTTGGAAAAAATCAAAAACAACTCCTGAACTATTTGTAACAGTAACTATGGCATCTGTTACAGCAGGAATTTCTTGTGAAAAATAACCGGTTGTGGTTGATAATCGAATTAGTTGAACGTTGCCGGAAGTATTTTTAACCCAATTTATGGAAGCTTCTACAACCAATCTCGGTGGAGCTGTGTTTAAATCAACATCAATCACTTTTTCGCAACTGAATGTTAGTACTCCTACCAATAAGCATAAAGTATATCTTATAGCTTTCATTTTTTTAAAATTTAAAATTATACGTTACACTCGGAACAATTCCGAAAATAGACAATCGGATGGCTTCATTTCTGGCCGTTTCATCATTTTGACGAAAGGTGATGGATGCTGCATTTTGGCGGTTATAGATATTATAAAAACCAAATACCCATTCCGCTTGCCAAGTTCTTTGTTTGTTTTTGGTTGGCGTTAAAGTTGCCGAAACATCCAATCGGTGATACGTTGGCAATCGGTCTTCATTTCGGGTTGAATAATTGGGAATTGTAATCCCTAAATATTCATATTGACCATTTGGAAAAGTGACGGGTTGACCTGTTTGTAAGGAGAAGTTAGCTCCAAAACGCCATTTTTCATTCAATTTATAATTACCAACAATTGAAATATCGTTCAGTTTATCGAATCCGGTTTTGTACCAATTTCCGTTGTTAATTCCGGTTTCTTCTGGAGTTCTGCCCACCACTTGTTGTTCTGTTCTGGCTAAGGTATATGCCAACCATCCGTTGAATCGACCCACATTTTTTCGGAATAAAACTTCTAAACCATACGCTCGTCCTCGACCATTTAAAACCACTCGCTCGATGGCTTCGTTGGCAATTAAATTGGCACCATCAATATAATCAACACGATCTTTAATGTTTTTATAATAGGTTTCCACTTCTAAGGAATAGTCATCATTTTTAAAATTTTGAAAATAACCAACGGCATATTGATCCAATAATTGCGGTTTTAAAAAGTTATCACTCGGAGCCCAAACATCTAAAGGAGTAGGGGATTGCGTGTTTGAAATCAAATGCAGATACTGACTCATTCTATTGTAACTCGCTTTGATGGATTGATTATCATTCAACGCATACGAAACCGAAAATCTAGGTTCAAAATTGTTAAAACTGGCAATGGTTTCATTTTTTCCATAGGAAACGGTTCCGATGGGAGTGGCACTTTCATAGACTTGAAAATCTGAATTAAAAATAACGGCTTGATTGTTTTCATATACGTTTAAGGTCTGTTCTCCTAAACGCAAAAAATTACTGTAACGAATCCCATAAGAGACCGTAAGCTTTTCAGTCAACTGATGTTCTGCATCAAAATATAAAGCAGATTCCAAGGCATATTTTTTGTCCAACTGGTCTTCGTTTATGCCGGAATCCGGTCGGCTGGGTTCAATTTTTCCGGGATTAAAGTTGTAGTATATGCTGTTTATACCATAAGTCAGTTTTAATTTATCACTTAAATAGTGTTTAAAATCATATCGAAAGTTATAGTTTTTAATACCGCTATTCCATTCAAATCCAATAAAATCGAGTTCCAAACCGTAATAATAATCAGAATAGATGAACGACATGTTGCTGAATAATTTATCTGAAAACAAATGATTCCATCGCAAATTCAAAACAGCATTTCCGTAGGTATTCACAAACGTATTGTTCAAACTAAATACATCACGACCAAAATACCCAGAAAAGTAAATGTTATTGTTATCGTTTATTTTGTAACTCAATTTGGTATTCAAATCATAAAAATAGGCAGAATTATCAATGTCAGTGAGTTTCAAAAAAAGATGAGCATAGGTGCCCCTTCCGGCAACTAAAAAAGAACCACGGTCTTTCACAATCGGCCCTTCAGCAAGTAGCCTACTGGAAATTATTCCGATACCACCATTCATGTGAAAATCTTTACTGTTTCCTTCTTTTTGATAAATATCCAAAACGGAGGATAATCTCCCGCCATAACGAGCCGGAATTCCCCCTTTATACAATTTTAAATCTTTGATGGCATCTGGATTAAAAACAGAGAACAAACCAAATAAATGCGATGAATTATAAATGGTTGCTTCATCCAATAAAATCAAATTTTGGTCAGCACCACCACCACGAACGTTAAATCCGGATTGCCCTTCGCCGGCACTGGTGACACCCGGCAACGTGAACAATGACTTAACGATATCCACTTCGCCCAATAAAACCGGCATTTCTTTAATTTCCTGAATGGAAAGCTTGTTCACACTCATTTCAGGTTTTCTGATTTCAGATTTCACTTTTCTATCAGAAACAATAACTTCACTTAATTGTTGACTGTTTTCTAAGAGTGAAAAATTCTTTCTAATATTTTTATCCAATAGAATATTTTCTTCAATTGTAGCAAAACCCACATAACTAATTTGCAGGGTATATTCTCCCTTTGGCAGTGAAATGGAGTAAAAACCGTATTCATTTGTAGTGGCTCCGGTTTTTAATTCGGGAATAATAATGTTGACTCCAATTAATGTTTCATTATTTTTTTGGTCAATAATTGTACCGCTAATAGTAAATTTTTCTTGAGCAGAAAGCGTCAATAAACCTGATAAAAAAAGCAGTATAGAAAAACTGAATTTATTGAAAAACATAGCGTTATATTTTTAACAAATTTGGCAATTTTTTTTCAGAAATTTTATACATCATTTGTTAAAGTAGGGTTAATAAAAAAACCTGATAAAAATACATTTATCAGGTTTTTACAGCATCTATTATTCTATTTTAAAATTTCAACCAGTCTTAT
>JAUXNR010000626.1 GCA_030682755.1 Flavobacterium sp. | reverse complement strand
AATGCAAATTATTATTTTGGGGCAACCAATTATAAAGAGAAAGGTATTTTAGACGGAACAGAGTTTGAAAGAACAAACATAAATTCAAGAAATGAATTCAGACTCTTAGAAGACAGATTAAAAATCTCTCAAGCTGTGAATGTTTCTATAGTGGGTAATACACCCAAACCACTAAGTGCTTTTACAAATGCTTATAAACAAGCACCAATCGTCCCAGTGCGTTTTGAAAACGGTCGTTGGGGAGTACCATTGCGAAACCCTGAAACCGGTCTCATAGATATAAACGGAAGTGACCGTTTTAACAATGTAGGAAACCCTGTTTCTCAATTGTATTATACGAATGAAAAGAACAAAAATCTAACCCTTTTTGGTTCCGTTGGTGCGGAGTTAAAAATTCTTGACGAATTAATTTTCACCTCAAATTTTGGAGCAACTTTTGACTGGTCAAAAGGTTATACGTTTACCCCAAGCAGAGATATTTGGTTATCTCAGAATGCGACATCCGAAATACAAGACTATTCACCCAATGCTCCAATTAATATTTTAAATCAACGCCGTGGTGATTCATACCGTTGGAACTGGGATAATTTCTTAACCTATAAAAAAGAATTTGATAAGCATGAGTTAACGGTAACGGTTGGTATGTCACGAACAACTTCAAACGTTTCAGAAAATTTAAGTGGAACGCGATGGAATGTACCTGAACAATCAAGTTATTGGTCGTTGGATCTTTCTTCATACAATAATGAAACCGCTCCCGGTGCTGTAGTGTCTAATTTAAGACAAACTCCTTTGGTTTCATTAGCTTATTTTGGAAGGGTAGATTATGAATTTGATAACAGATACCTTTTAACAGCTTCTGTCAGAAGGGAAGGAATAAGTGCTTTTCAAGATGCAAAAAGATGGGGAGTTTTTCCTGCCGTTTCTGCAGGTTGGGTAATTTCTAATGAGAATTTCATGCAAAATAGCAAACATATAAATTACTTGAAAATAAGAGGAGGATATGGAGAAGTGGGGAACGGTAATACGCTTAACGCACTAAATATCCCGGTTTTTGCAGCGGGGTTCAACTATGCTTTCGGACCTGACCAAACCATCTATCCGGGAAGTAATCAACCTTATCAAGTTGACCCCAATTTAACATGGGAAACCATGAAAGAGTTTGATTTAGGTTTTGATTTTAAGGTTTTAAATAATAAATTGTCCGGTTCCTTAGATGTCTATGACAGAAAATCAGAAAACGTAATTCTTCCGGTTACTTTGCCTACCGTGCTTTCGCCGGAAAGAGTAACCGTTAATACAGGTGATGTCAGCAATAGAGGTATCGAGTTTTCTTTACGATGGGATGATAAAATTAATGATAATCTAAATTATTGGATATCAGGAAACATATCCTATAATAAAAATGAATTGACAAGCGTAAGTAATGCATTTTTTGCCGATTATATTGGAGGAAGCATTAATAACGGTCAATGGACTAAACAAGTTTTAGTAGGTGAGGCTTTAGGAAGTTTCTATGTATATGAGGTTACGGGAATAGATAATGACGGGGCTTTTACTTATAGTGATGAACGAGTAGTAGCCGGTTCTTATTTACCAACGTACACTTATGGATTGAGCTTTGGCGGCAAATACAGAAACTTTGACTTCTCTGTAGATACCTACGGTGTTGGTGGAAATAAATTATATAACGGAAAAAAAGCTCAGCGTTTTGGAGGTGAAAATATTGAATATGCTGTGCTGGAAAACTTTTGGTCGCCCTCAAATCCTAATGCTGAAAACCCGCTCCCGTTTAACACCATTCCTACTTCTTCAACGTATTATATTGAAGACGGAGCATTCTTCAGAGTAAATAACATTACGGTAGGATTTACTTTTCCAAAATTTTATGAAAAAATTGAAAGAGTACGGCTTTATGTATCAGCTATAAATCCATTCATTATCACAAAATTCACAGGATATTCACCGGAATTGGCAGGTGGTAATAATGCTGACCCATTAGGTAATGCGGGTATTGAATTAGATGCCTATCCCACAAATAAAACATTTTTACTAGGTCTTAATGTTAGTTTTTAAAAAAAATAGTGCTATGAATCACAATATAAAATTTAAAATAATAAGTCTTTTTTTTATTTCGGTTTTCATTTTTTCTTGTGAAGATGATTTGAATGTAGAACCAAATAATGCTCAAACAGAATTTGATTTTTTAAATAATCCTGAAAACGCGGTGCAATTGGTCAATGGTGTTTATAACAAACAATTAGACTTTAATATGTATTCCTTTTCGTGGATAGGGATTACCAGTATTACTTCTGATGATGCAGATAAAGGTTCAACACCAACCGACACGGGTACTGATAAACATAAAATGGATAATTTGACTTTCTCAGCAATTGATGTTTCTTTTAATGATGTTTGGAAAGGAAGATACGACGGAATTTATAGAGCAAACAATGCCTTATATTACCTGGAATTGCTAACCATTGACCCGGTTTTAAAAAACAGGTTGATTGGAGAAGTAAAATTTC
Source organism: Flavobacterium sp. (assembly GCA_030682755.1). Lineage (GTDB taxonomy): Bacteria > Bacteroidota > Bacteroidia > Flavobacteriales > Flavobacteriaceae > Flavobacterium. Next base: position 816 of record JAUXNR010000626.1, on the reverse strand, counting down.
TCAGAGCTCTTTTCTATTTTGACTTGGTGCGTTGTTTTGGTGGTGTACCAATTGTAGTTGAAAAAATTAACATTAATGACTCACAAACAATTAATGAAGTCGTTTTTATCAGAAAAACTAAAGAAGAAGTATATGCTCAAATTGAACTGGATTTAACCGATGCTATAGAGAAACTGCCTTTGAAAGGACAATATCCGCTCAATGATTTAGGAAGAGCATCAAAAGGTGCCGCTCAGGCTTTATTAGCAAAGGCGTATTTATACCAACAAAAATGGCAATTGGCTTATACGATGTCCGGTGAAGTTATTAACTCTGGACAATATGCTTTACTAGCCGATTATGCCCATGTTTGGAGAGAAATTGGCGAAAACAAATCAGAATCAATTTATGAAGTTCAAGCCACTTTAACCAAGGGAATTCGTGATTATACCAATGTGCAAGGTCCTAGAGGAACGCCTGATTTAGGATGGGGGTTTAACACACCGTCTCAAAATTTAGTAAATTCTTACCTCCCCGGAGATGTGAGAAAAGAAGCCACAATAATTTTTGTTCCCTCTGTTCTTTGGGATGGATTAGTAGCTCCTTTGACTTGGAATAACCCGCGATATAATTACAAAGCCTATCAAAGTAGTTTGCAAGAATCATGGAATGATAACAAAGGGGAAACTGCAAAAAATTTAAGAATTCTGAAATACAGTGATATTCTTCTTATAAGAGCAGAAGCTGCATTTCAAATCGGAATGACTACCGAAGCACAAGATAGAATCAATGAAATAAGAGTAAGAACAGGCTTAGAACCGGTAAATTCTGTTACCC
>JAUXNR010000620.1 GCA_030682755.1 Flavobacterium sp. | reverse complement strand
ATTCTTACTTTAGTGGTGTCTCCGAGAAGGTAAAGAAAAGCCCTCACATTTTGCGTCATACGTTTGCGACACATATGTTAAACAACGGAGCAAATTTAAATTCAGTAAAAGAATTATTAGGACATTCAAGTTTGGCATCCACTCAAGTATATACCCACAGCAGTTTAGCGGCGTTAAAAAAAGTATATCAGGATGCTCATCCCAGAAACAAATAATACTTTTAATTTGTGTAACCCAATAAAAACTTAATTATGAAGGTAAACATTAATGCGGTTAACTTCAATGTTGACAGAAAGCTTGTTGATTTTATTCAAGAACGTATGGATAAATTAGAAAAATATTACGACAAAGTAATTGTGGCAGATGTTTTTTTAAAGGTTGAAGCAACCAGCGAGAAAGAAAATAAGATTGTTGAAATCAAAATGCATGTGCCCGGAGATGATTTAATGGTAAAAAAACAATGTAAAAGTTTTGAAGAGGCGGTTGATTCTTCGGCAGATGCCTTAGAGCGATTGCTCTTGAAACGAAAAGAAAAGATTAGAACACATATATAATAAAAAAAATTAAATATTTTTTTTGATTGACAAATAAAATCTCTACATTTGCAGTCCGTTAGAAATAGCGGACTTTTTTTATTGAGTCATGCCGGTGTAGCTCAGCTGGCTAGAGCAGCTGATTTGTAATCAGCAGGTCGTGGGTTCGAGTCCCTCCATCGGCTCAAATAAAAAATAAAATTGAAAATACTTTGTAAGAATAAGATTCTAAAGTATTTACGTTCATTTAAAAGTTTAAAAATTTTGAGGGGAGATACTCAAGCGGCCAACGAGGGCGGACTGTAAATCCGCTGATTACATCTTCGCAGGTTCGAATCCTGCTCTCCCCACAAATTTTAAATTGAAAAGATTAATTTCTTGCCGGTGTAGCTCAGGGGTAGAGTGCTTCCTTGGTAAGGAAGAGGTCACGGGTTCAATTCCCGTCATTGGCTCAAAATTGTATGAATTAAACACTATTATATAACTAAGATTAAAAATTAATTAAAATGGCAAAAGAAAATTTTAATCGTTCCAAACCACACTTAAATATAGGTACAATTGGACACGTGGATCACGGTAAAACTACTTTGACAGCTGCTATTACAAAAGTATTGTCTGAGAAAGGTTTCTGTCAAGCAAAATCATTTGATCAAATTGACAACGCTCCAGAAGAAAAAGAAAGAGGTATTACTATTAATACATCTCACGTAGAGTATGAAACGGCTAACCGTCACTACGCACACGTTGACTGTCCAGGTCACGCGGATTACGTTAAGAACATGGTTACTGGTGCTGCTCAAATGGACGGTGCTATCTTGGTAGTTGCTGCTACAGATGGTCCAATGCCACAAACTCGTGAGCACATCCTTTTAGGACGTCAGGTAGGTATTCCAAGAATCGTTGTATTCATGAATAAAGTGGATATGGTTGATGATGCTGAGCTTTTAGAGCTAGTTGAAATGGAAATCAGAGACTTGTTGTCTTTCTATGATTATGATGGAGACAATGGTCCAGTTATCCAAGGATCTGCTTTAGGTGGATTGAATGGAGATGCTGCTTGGGTTGACAAAATTATGGAATTAATGGATGCTGTTGATGCTTGGATCGAAGAGCCAGTGCGTGATAATGCAAAACCATTCTTGATGCCTGTTGAAGATGTATTTACAATTACCGGTCGTGGAACTGTTGCTACAGGTCGTATCGAAACAGGAGTTGCTAATACAGGAGACCCAGTTGAAATCATCGGTATGGGTGCAGACAAATTGACTTCTACAGTAACTGGAGTTGAGATGTTCCGTAAAATCCTTGATAGAGGTGAGGCTGGAGATAACGTAGGTCTTTTATTGAGAGGTATTGACAAAGCTGATATCCGTAGAGGTATGGTAATTTGTAAGCCAGGTTCAGTAAAACCACACGCTAAATTCAAAGCTGAGGTTTATATCTTGAAAAAAGAAGAAGGTGGTCGTCACACACCATTCCACAACAACTACCGTCCACAGTTCTATGTAAGAACAACTGACGTAACTGGTACTATTTCTTTACCAGCTGGAGTTGAAATGGTAATGCCAGGTGATAACTTAACTATCGACGTAACTTTGTTGAGCCCAATCGCTCTTAACCTTGGATTGCGTTTTGCTATCCGTGAAGGTGGTAGAACTGTAGGTGCAGGTCAGGTTACTGAAATCGTTGACTAAATACATATTCAAAAGCCAGCTTGTATTCCTGTGAATACAACTGGCTTTTAAACAAACGGGTGTAGTTCAAGGGTAGAATAGCGGTCTCCAAAACCGTTGATGGGAGTTCGAATCTCTCCACCCGTGCAAAAACAAAACAAGAATGACAAAAGTTGTTAATTATATCTCAGAAGCTTTCGGAGAGCTAAAGTCCAATGTGACTTGGTTGCCATGGGCAGAAGTACAAAGGCTTACTATTATTGTTGCCGTGTTTACTATCGTATTTTCGTTAGCAATCTGGGGAGTAGATGAGGTTTTTACAAAAGTTATCTCCGGTATTTTTAGTTTGATAAAAGGATAAAGACTGTTATGACTGAAAATAATTTAAAAAAATGGTATGTTGTTCGGGCAGTAAGTGGTCAGGAAAACA
>JAUXNR010000609.1 GCA_030682755.1 Flavobacterium sp. | reverse complement strand
CATTTAATTGTATATTGTATTCATCAAAAGTAAAATTATGCTTTTTGTAAAATTTAAAAATTTCGTCACTAAAAGTAAATTCTTTACCAAAAGGAAGTGGAGCAACTGTTTTTAAATAATCACTAACATTATTTGTATCTAGAAGAAAGTCATTTGAAACATCTAAAAGTATTACTTTAAAAAAATGCTTACCTGGATCTTCAGGTAATTTTTCTATTGATGTTATTACACTTATAACTGCTGCTGCATCAGCATCATCTTTTCTATCTGCTATAATTTCTCTTAAAAGGTTAGCATCAAGTATCATAATATTTTTTTCAGACTCACCTTTATAGCTTGTTTCAAATACTAATTTACCACAATAACCTAAACCACCTAACCTTCCTATACCCCTAAATCCTTTTCTATTTGAGCTTTCCTTTTGAGAATTTGCAACATCACCTAAAAAATTTAAAACACTTTTTGACTTTATACCAGTTGCATTATCTTCTATAATAATTTTTTTATCAATTTTATCAATTGTAATTTTTATTTCACCACTATCTTTATTAGGCAAAATATTTTCCTCAACAGCTACATCTATTTGGTCTGCTGCATTTTGAATATACTCCCTAAATATGAATCTAGAATCATCATACATACCCATTGTAAGTGTTTCCAGTACATTTTTACCGATATGTGGTTTAAAATTTTCTACCATCCTATTTATTTATTTATTATTTTTCTTATTGAAGCAGGTATTTTTTCTCTATCATTCTCATTGAAACCATGATATTTATTTTCTTCATGATTTCTAAAAACAACCCAAACACTGTTTTCTAAATCATAATTATAAAATGAATCACCGCTTTCATAAGATTCATCTAAAAGTTTTTGAACTTTCGTTACATCTCCTATTCTGTCATTAAAACAGGTCAATGGTGATTCTTTTGAACCTGATTTATATTTATTATGTTTAGGATTCTGCTCAAATTTTTTTTTATATTTATCAAAATAATTGATTAAAACTTCTTTGTCATCAGAGCATACTGTTTCATACTCAAATGTTGTATCTAATATTGAGGTAGTTAAATTACCTTTATATTCCCATAGACGTTCAAAAGTAAAAAACACATTTTTAGGTTCCTGATTTGAATGAATTCTTGTTATCAAGTACCTTACTTCTTTTGAAGTAGATTCTGCAAAATGCTCTTTTATTATGTTTGGATTTGAAACAATATCTTCATTGTCAATACTTTCATAAACTAGCATATTTGATATTTTACTCAAAAAATCAAGAGTTAATCTATCAAATAGCTCATAACCATTTGGCATACTATTATATGGAAAGAATTGTATTATTTCATTATATAATTCAGTTTTTAAAAGTACCATAGCTTTATTGCTTAAAAGTTGGTCATATAAATCTGGAAGCTTAGACATTAAATCATAATATTTTTCCGTGTTTTCTTCAAAATCTTTTTGACTCCAAATAAATGATGATATGTCTAAAACAGCTACATATTTCATAAATTTAGTTTTTATTCATTCTTTTTTTCATTTGAGCCTTGACTATTGCTCTTAACTCAACATCAGTCTTGTCTATAAAATCGGATGGAAAATAATCGGAAGTACCATAATCATCTAAAGGAATTTCTTTAAAAATCACATCTTGACCAGAAGTTTCAATAAACGTTAAGTTGATTTGATCTTTCATTTTATTTTCAACTTCTTCAGCAATTCTTCTTCTCATTCTCGTTATTAAATGATCGCTGTGAGTTTCGATAATTATTGTTTTACCTGATAAAGTAAGACCATATAAAAAGTCAAATAAAAGGCTCTGTAATTTAGGATGTAAGTGTATTTCAGGTTGCTCCAATATTAAAGTACTTGTGTTTGACATTCTTAAACCTTCTACAATTATTGGTAAAATTTGACTTATTCCAAAACCAACATGTTTTATTGTTGTTTCATTTCCATTAGAGTTTTTTAAAATTATCACATAAGAATCTCCAACTTTTTTTGAATAAATATCAGTACCAATTCCAAATACATCACACATCCAGAATTTCACTCCTTCAATTAATTTCATCTCTTTATGCTCAAATAAAATGTTATCGTCTTTAAAAACTGGTATTGAAATATTTAATATTTCATCTTTAAAGTTTTCTAAAACTTGAGCAACATTCTCTCCTTTAGCACCTACAGAATTAAGTTGTTTTTTAGAAATATATTCGTCTCTAGGTTGTTCTCTTAATGGACCTATATAATGAATTTCCTCAAAAAATATTTTAATTAGTGATTTTATCGAGTCAATATTTGGGTATACTGTTTCTTTTATCTTATATTCGATATTTTCACCCTGCTTATGTGCTACATCTATTTCCTCTTTATAAATATCATAGGATAAAGGAAAAATTGATAAATAATTAATATCTGTAATTTTAGCCTTATCCAAATATATGTTTTTACCAAAATAGTCTACGTTGGATTCGATTTCAAAAGTCTCATTGTTTTTATCTTGATTAAACTTTATAAATTGATTTTTTTTAGCGTCAATTGGCAGACTGTAATTTAAAAAGAATTCTCTTATATATATATCTTGATTAAATGAGTCAAAATCAACTTTAAGTTTACATACATAGTCTTTAAAATTATCATATATAGATTTCTCTACTCTCTCGCCATATTTAGAAAATTCAGCTTTATTTAAATCAATTGAAAAACTTAATTTATTAGATAAATCTTTTCCTTTCAAAATGTCGATATATTCTCTAACTTCAAATAAATCACCTTTTAAATAAAACTGATTTTTAGAAGAATCTAAATCTATTGTTTCTTTTAAAATTAATAAAAGTTGGATAAATGAAGATTTGCCAGAACTATTTGTTCCAGAAAGTATGGTTAAAGGTTTTAATTCATATTCAATTAAAGACCCAATTGATTTAAAATTATTTATTGATATTTTCATTATTTACAAACTCGATTTTAATTTTTTGACCAAATCCTTTTTCAACTACTTCTTTTAATGTTTTAAATTTAATATTGCTCCCATCTTCACTTTCAATTCTTGCGATATAGCTCCTTTTTTTGCCTACTTTGTTTGCAAGTTCTTCTTGAGTAAGTTTATTAAGTTTCCGTGCTTCTTTTAGCAATTTTCCAATGTTGTTGGTCATAATTTAAGAATTATTACTTATGAATAAAGGCAAGATAATGTAACTTTAAAGTTGCAAATATACAAATATCAGATTTTAATTTTACGCGTATATATGTTTATTAATATAAGCTAATTTGTTATGTTCTTTTTTAAATTCATATATTTTTTCTCTTAACTTGTATAATGGTTCTAAAATTTGTTGTTTACGATTGATTGATTCTTCCTGAGATAAAATATTATAACCTTCATATTTGTGCATAAATTCAATGTTTTCATTAATCACTTTAAGTAATAATTTAATTTCTTCTTCTGTAAAAACATTTAATTCTGATAGCTTATTGTTTAACTTTTCAATTACTTTTAACAAAGGATCTTCTCCAGAAAAACTTCCTTCTCTTGCTATAAAATATTTAATAGCTTCTTTTAAATTTTTTGCTTCATCATCTGAAAAGAAAGGAATATTTTTATTGATAAGTAGTAATGCATTATACCAATAGTAAAAAGCTTCTGGGTTGTTCTTTTTTAATTTGTTTAGTTTGTTGTATTGCTGGTCGTCAATTATCCAATCTTTTGTTTCGAGTGGGTTTTTGAACCTTTCCATTTTTATTTCTTTTTCGGCTTGTAATAGCTTGGTTAGATATGCCACTTTGGCTGCTGCTGTTATGGCTTCGTCTAGGTTGAATCTGTCAATTGTGAAGTTGGTGAAATTACGAATGCCTAATTTTAGCTGATTAAACTCCTCTGATTTTAAATCGCGTTCTGCTAATGTATAGCAAGCTTGCCAGGTATCTTCTAAAACTTCAGTTGCTGTAATTTCTAATTTTCTAAATGCAATTTCCTCTTGGACTACTTTGTTGTAGCTGTTTTTTACTACTGCTAAATCACTAATGTTGTCGAATAGAAATGCGATGTCGTATAATTGTTTTATGATTTCTACCGGACGGTTTTTGCTGTAAAGTATTCCAGTTGTTTTGGGAGCGAATGCGGTTAGTTTATCGCCTAGAATAGCATCAAAGGTTGGCATTGCAATTATTGTATCTTCTCCGGAAGTGGAAATCCAATTGTGTTTTATTGGCAGTTCCTGAATTTGAGGATATGGATTAGGTGTGTAGAGTAGGTCCAATAAAATAGGTTCGATGTTGCCATCTACTACGCTTTTGTAATAGGCTTTGAAATGTCCGATTGGAGCATCGGGTGTGTACTTACGGTCGTTGTCGTCTTCCCAATCCAGGAAGATATGTTCATCCACTATTTTTTGTAAAACTGCTATTATTTCTTTTTCTGTATGCTCTGTTATTATGTCGATATCAATGGAGAATCGTTTTGGTTTTTCGGTTGCCAATAATAATGCTGTACCGCCTTTGAATGTGAAGTTTAAACCGTTTATTTTTAATTGTTCCAATAGCGTTAGTGCCCAAATTACTTTTTCAATTAATTTGGGATCAATTCGTTTTCCTAACTTGTTTTTTAAGTTAAGAATCCAATCTATTGTATGGGTTTCTTTGTTAATCATTAATCAAGGTAATCCTTATTATTTTTTCTAATTCACTCTCTTTATTTCTTCTGATTGCATACCGTTTCATTTTTGCGGTATTTATTGCGTATTTTTTGAATGCGGATTTATATATAAAATCGAGTTCTCCTTGCTGGGTAGCAAAAAGTTCTTTATCAATAATGATATCCACTAATAACTTCTCAAGTGTAGGTATCGCAATTTTATTGTTTTTTGTTGTTGGAGCTTCTGTTACTAAACTTTTAATGATTGTAACTTCTTCTGTATTTGAACTTATGTAGCGTTCCAAAATTTCTTCATTTGGATTGAAATACACGTTTTTATTCCATTCGCTTATGGTATTAAATATTTGTTCTTCTGCTTCTTTTTCTACTTCTATGATGGTGTAATTTTTAAATGGTTGGTGTCGCATTAAGTCATTTAACCATTTGGTATTCCAAACACACACATCAATAAATGGAAATTCTTTGTGGATTTTATTGTATACCTTTTTTAAGGTTTGATTTATTTCCGGATTGAAGATTTGTTTGTCTGTAATGGAATAAACTCCTCTTTCCGGATTATTGATTATACCTGCTTTTTTCAGTTTAGATAGGTAAACAGTAATTGTGCCTTCCGAAAGTTCTGGAAAGTCCTCTTTGATTAATTTACCTAGTTTTTCTCTAGAAATTTGGTTTATAGATTTGAAGTAACTCTGAATTGTATTTTCTATCGTTTTTGTCACTTTAGTTTTTAAGTTTTGTGAAAGATACTACATTTTATTTTAAAAATTAAGTTTTGGCAGTAAAATAGTTTTATTGCCAAAAGTTAATTTTTTTTTTGTCCCATATTTGGTAAATAATTGGTACAAATAACGAATATTGCGATATGGTCTATTATCATTTATAGTTGTTTTGT
>JAUXNR010000599.1 GCA_030682755.1 Flavobacterium sp. | reverse complement strand
ACAAAACATTTTTCAGCCGCTAAAGTAAAATTCTTGTATTCTGCAACGGCTAACACATAATGTAATTGAGTTATAGTCATGATATAGTTAAATTTGATGCAAATATAAAAACAATCAATTTTAATTATAGTACAAACCGATAATTTTTTTGTAAATTTAATGTAAATAAAAACCAGTAATTATGAAAACGAACAGCATCGGAGTAGAGAGTAAAAAGGCAGAAATTCTTGCAGCAGAATTAAATATTTTATTGGCTAATTTCCAAGTATATTATCAAAATTTGAGAGGCTTGCATTGGAATATTAAAGGAAGACGTTTCTTTGATTTACATGTTAAATTTGAAGAATTGTATAATGACAGTCAATTAAAAATTGATTCAATTGCAGAACGAATTTTAACACTTGGTGGAATACCACTACATACTTTTGAAGATTATATTAAGAACAATAAATTGCAAGTGGGCTTCAACATTTCAAAAGATGAAGATGCAGTAAATTTGATTGTTTTGTCTCTTAGTCAGTTACTTAAAATTGAACGTGTAATTTTAAGTCAGTCTGATGAAGCAAATGACGAAGGAACAAATGCAATGATGAGTGATTTTATTAAAGAACAAGAAAAAACAATCTGGATGATGAAGGCTTGGTTAGAAGAGGAAATGTAGTTAAATTTTAATTAAATTAACACTATTATTCGGTTTTAACCTCCTAAAAAGCTATTTTTGCAGTAATGAAAACTTTGGTGTCCATTGTGCTTTTTTTGTTTGTATCTTTTATTTCTATGCCCACTATTATTGGATATATGAATAAGGATGCAGATTTAGCTTTGGTGTTTAGTATGTCTGAAGAAGAAGAAACACACAATACATTTAAAATCAAAGATGTTATTAAAAATAACAAAGAAGTTTTTACACTCCAATTGGAACAAAAATCTACTAAGAAAATTTTTTCTGAAAATAATATCCAACACGATGAAGTGTTGGACGAAATCTTTTCACCTCCACCCGAAATATAATGTTTATTTGGCGTATTTTTTAATACTAAAACGAACACATACATTATAATTTTAAGGTAAATGACAAAAAAAACAAATCTTTTGGCACACCTCAAATCTGATTTTGCATCAGGTTTGGTGGTATTTTTAGTAGCTCTTCCACTTTGTTTGGGAATTGCTTTAGCTTCCGGAGCTCCACTCTTTTCCGGTATTATCTCCGGAATCATAGGAGGTATCGTAGTAGGGTTTTTGAGTAAATCACACATTAGTGTTACAGGGCCTGCTGCCGGACTAACTGCAATTGTTTTAACAGCAATTACAGATTTAGGAGCTTACAACATTTTTTTAACCGCCGTAATTATGGCCGGTTTAATTCAGTTAATATTAGGATTTCTGAAAGCAGGAAGCATCTCCAATTACTTTCCAACTAACGTTATTGAAGGAATGTTGGCAGGTATCGGAATTATTATCTTCTTAAAACAAATTCCGCATGCGGTTGGCTATGATAAAGTGTCAGAAGGGGATACTTCTTTTTTTGAAAAGGGTGGTTCAAATGTCATTCAAACCTTGTTTGATTCTTTTAATTATATCAATTACGGTTCAATAATCATAACAGCTGTAGCATTAGCAATTTTAATTGGTTGGGACAAAGTTCCGGCTCTAAAGAAATTAAAATTAGTGCCTGCCGCACTTATTGCTGTTTTCTCAGGAATCATTCTGAATGAAATTTTTATCAGAACGGGAAGCTCGCTTCAAGTGTCAAATGACCATTTAGTGGCATTACCTACACCATCTAACTTGTTAGAGTTCAAAGAAATGTTTGTGTTTCCTGATTTTTCTCTAGAAACATTTTCAAATCCTAAAGTATGGATAGTGGCTGTAACAATTGCCATTGTAGCTTCCATTGAAACTTTATTATGTATTGAAGCCTCTGATAGAATGGATCCTTATAAAAGATATACAAACACCAATGTGGAATTAAAAGCTCAAGGTATTGGTAACTTTTTAAGTGGTTTAAGTGGTGGTATTCCAATGACATCAGTAGTAGTTCGGTCTTCGGCCAATGCAAATGCCGGTGCGAGAACAAAAGCTTCTGCAATTATTCACGGATTTTTATTAATGATAAGTGTATTGACAATTGCTGCTTTTTTGAATAGAATTCCGTTAGCAACTTTGGCAGCTATTCTATTATTAATAGGTTACAGATTAGCTAAACC
>JAUXNR010000585.1 GCA_030682755.1 Flavobacterium sp. | reverse complement strand
ACTCTCAAAAATGTATTTACGGCAAATGGCAATCCTGCATCGCTTTATACCACACATACAAATGAATATTCCTCGATTCCGTCGGGAAAAAGAAAATTGAGGTTTACAACAAACCACGATTTATCAAACGAACAAACACCCTTAAGTGTTTTTGGTTCAAAAAAGGCGGCTGAGGCTGCTTCTGTGGCAACCTTATTAATGAACGGAACACCACTAATTTATTCAGGTCAGGAAGTTGGAGTAAACCAACCCTCCATTTACCTCACTGGTCAACCTATTAATTGGAACGCAAATGCGGATATGCTTGAGGCTTACACTGCAATGTTACAGTTTTATAAAAACTCAGATGTAGCCAGAAAAGGAACAATAACGTATTACAACAACTCGGATTGTATTGTTTTTGAAAAGAAAATCGGAAATGACAAATTACTCATTATAATCAACAGCCGTTCAACAACCAAAACAGCATCAATACCAAACAATTTACAAGGTAATTGGAAAAATGCTTTGCTAAACCAGTCTGTAACAATATCTGAAAACGTTCAACTAAACGGATATGAATACCTGATTTTGAAGTCAGTTAATTAATTGTAAATTGTCAGAACCCCATCAAAGTCTCAATGAGAACTTCCAACAAAACAGGCAAAATTAAAAATTACAAATAGAAAGTCTCATTGTTTATTTGAATGCCGTTCTTTTCTAATATTGAAAAGAGATATAAACTGTTTTTAGGTTCATATTTTTCAGTGCCACTTTGGTACCATTTAGAAAGCACATTAAGCTGATAAGTAGTATAATCATTGGTATCTATATTCAACCCCAACAAACCAGACAACAGAAAATCTTCCAAAACTTCTTTGGTTATAACACGCATAGGAATTCCGTTTTCTGAACTTCCGTTCCAACTTTCATAATCCATTCTTCCGGCATTAAATCCTGCAATAAACGCAGTAGAATCATCAGACAAATCATGTTGAAGTGTAGGATTCATGCCAATACAATAGCCTTTGGAATACGCTTCTCTATAGACTGGATTAAAAATATCATTCATAAACGACTTTAAATTAGTTGTAATTATCAACCAAAACTATAAAGATTCTCTTATAATTTATCCAAAAATCGTTTAACGGAAAAAAAAGTCTATAAAAAATAACCCTCGTGCATTTTGTCGATGAAATTTAGAATAAAAACATGTTTTGACTAAAGTAGAATGCATTAAACTAAACGACTCCTTCAATATAAAAAACACCACAGAGATGTAGTATCTACAGCTACGGATTTTAATCCGTTTGCAATTATGCTAATCCCTTCAAAACCTCAACCAAAAACAAAACTTCCTCTTTTGTTGAAGCATAACTGAAAGACAACCGTATGCTCGGTTTTTGTAACGCTTCCGCGGAAAGCATCTCTGCCAATACATGAGAAGGTTTACTCGTTCCTGATTGACAAGCACTTCCTCTTGAAACTGCAATGCCTTTCATATCCAACTCAAAAAGAAGCATCGCTGTCTTATCTGCAGAAAAAGGCAACCTTACATTCAATAACGAATGGAGTGTTGTATCTTCCCTACCATTCAAAACAAGATCTGGAAACGCATCTTTCAATTGTTGCCAAGCAAAGGCTTTCAACTCTTTTAAGTATAAACGTTCCGATTCCAACTTTTCATAAGAAAGTTCCAAGGCTTTTGCCATCCCCGCAATCTGATGAATGGCTTCTGTTCCGGCTCGCAAGCCTTTTTCTTGCTCACCGCCTAACATCATTGCACCCAGTCGGGTATTTTTCCTGATAAACGCAAACCCAACTCCCTTGGGACCATGAAACTTATGAGCACTCGCCACTAAAAAATCAACTGGAATTGCTTCAAGATTAAAAGCTACCTTTCCAATGCTTTGCACCGTATCTGAATGAAAAAAGGCTCCATATTTTTGACAAAGTATTCCAACACGTTGGATATCCAACACAACACCTGTTTCATTATTCACATGCATCAAACTCACAAGTGTAGGTTTTTCATCGGCCAACAAACCTTCTAACTCTTCAAACGATATACAGCCTTCTTCATCAACCGAGAGAAAACAAACTTCAACACCAGAAGCTTGCATTGCCAAAATGGGATACAACACGGCATGATGCTCAATCTTTGTAGAAATAATACGTTTTACCTGCAATGATGCAACAGCGTTTCTAAGTATCCAATTATTTGCCTCAGTACCTCCCGAAGTAAAAATGATTTCCGAAGTTGTGGCTCGCAACAATTTGGCAATACGCTTACGCGAAGTCTCTAAAACCACTTTCGCACTTCTTCCAAAACCATGCGTTGATGAAGGATTTCCAAATTCTTGAGTCATCACTTGAACCATCTCCTGAATCACTTCAGGTCGAATAGCAGTGGTAGAGGCATTGTCAAAATATACTTTATTCATGGAAAAATACTGAGTAATACGATTAATTTATTGGCATAAAACTTATTGCAGTTCCGCCACCGGCCGCCAAATTTAATTTTAATTTAGATTTTGAAGTCACTTCAACAGTTCTGATTTGATAAGCCTTTGGATTTTTTTCCCAATGAGCTGTTTTTGCATCTTCATAAATTGTGGCTTTGTATTTTTTACCCGGAGTTAAGAAATCCATTTTTAATTCTGTACCTCTCGGATTTTCATCTGTTATTGCTCCCAAAAACCAAGTTTCTTTTCCTTTGGTTTTTCTGGCGATTGTAATATAATCTCCCGGTTCTGCTTCTAAAATCTTAGTGTCATCCCAATCTAGTTCAACGTCTTTGATGAATTGGAAAGCATCCGCATAACGCTCATAATTTTCAGGTAAATCAGCCGCCATCTGCAGCGGACTGTAAATAGTGACATACAACGCCAATTGCTTGGCCAAAGTAGTATGAACCTGTTCCGTTTTAGTTGGATCGTAATGGCTCATTTTTATTTCAAAAATTCCCGGAGTATAATCCATTGGTCCTCCTAAAAAACGGGTAAAAGGCAAGATGGTTTCATGTGCCGGCGGATTTCCATTGCTCCATGCGTTAAATTCATTTCCTCTCGCAGCTTCTGAAGCTATGTAATTCGGATACGTTCTGTGCACTCCCGTTGGTCGTGACGACTCATGAGAATTGATGAGAATTTTAGAATCAACGGCACGTTTTACAACATAATTAAAATGATTAACCATCGCTTGTCCGTCATGCCACTCACCTCTTGGGATAATTTTGCCCACATAACCTGTTTTAACAGCATTGTAATCGTTTTTCTTCATGAAGTCAAACGCACGATCCAATCGTCGTTCATAATTAGATACTGAGCCTGAGGTTTCGTGATGCATAATCATTTGAACTCCTTTAGCTTTTGCATAACGTCTCACTTCCGCAACATCAAAATCGGGATAGGGTGTCACAAAATCAAAAACTTCTTCTTTCCAATTGCCAAACCAATCTTCCCAACCCACATTCCAACCTTCCACTAAAACACCATCAAAACCATGTTTAGCAGCAAAATCAATGTATTTCTTTGTGTTTTCAGTTGTAGCTCCGTGCTTACCTGTTGGTTTTAATTCAGCATCTTGAGCCATTTGTGCATTTTGAGAACCTGCAAAGTCCCATGTTGCTTTCCCTACATGCATTTCCCACCAAATGCCAACATATTTCATAGGCTTGATCCACGAAGTGTCTTCAATTTTATTGGGTTCATTCAAATTCAGTATGAGTTGTGAACTTAAAATTTTTCGGGCGTCATTGCTCACCATGATAGTTCGCCAAGGTGTAGTGGCCGGAGCTTGAAGATAGGCTTTATCGCCAATAGCATTCGGCACCAAATGCGATTGCATGGCAAAAGTCTGCGTGTTAACATCCAAATGCATCACAGGGTAGTTAACAACTGCGGCTTCAAAAATGGAAATATACATTCCATCCTTTGACTTCATCATCACTGGTGATTGTATTCTGCTTTTAGTCATCGGACCTTTCATGCCAATGCCATTATTCATGTCTAATTTCATTACATCTATGTCGGAAAGAGTCGTTTCATTATAAGCATATTCCTGACTGTCATAATCCCCAGGAA
>JAUXNR010000583.1 GCA_030682755.1 Flavobacterium sp. | reverse complement strand
ACCTCAGAACCTCAGAACCTTTTAAAAAATGAACGAAATAAAAATATTCTGCCCTGCCACTGTAGCCAACTTATCCTGTGGATTTGATGTGTTAGGCTTGTGTTTAGAAGGCATTGGAGACGAAATGATTATCCGAAAAGTCAAAGAAAAAGGAATCCGAATTATCAAAATAACCGGAGCCGATTTGCCTTTGGAAACCAATAAAAATGTCGCTGGTGTTGCGGGACTTGCTATGTTGAATCACTTGAATTTAGAATTCGGATTTGAAATTGAAATTCATAAAAAAATAAAAGCCGGAAGCGGAATCGGTAGCAGTGCTGCAAGTGCTGCAGGAGTTGTAGTTGGGATTAATGAGTTATTGGGAAACCCTTTGCATCGGAAAGAGTTGATTCCGTTTGCCATGGAAGGCGAATTTTTGGCTAGCGGAAGTTATCACGCGGATAATGTTGCTCCTGCAATTTTAGGAGGTTTTACCTTAGTTCGAGGTTATGAACCATTAGAGGTAATTAAAATTAATAGTCCTAAGGATTTGTATGTCACGATTATTCATCCTCATATTGAAGTAAAAACATCAGAAGCCAGAAACATTTTACCTAAAGATATTCCGCTAAAAACAGCCATTACACAATGGGGAAATTTAGGTGGATTCATTAGCGGATTATATACCGAAGATTATGAATTGATGGGTCGTTGTTTGCAAGATGTCGTTGCTGAACCTTATCGAAAAAACCAAATTCCTGAATTTGATAACGTTAAAAAAGCAGCGTTAGAAAATGGTGCATTAGGTTGCGGAATTTCCGGTTCTGGACCTTCTATTTTTGCTTTATCCAAAGGAAATGAAGTTGCTGAAAATGTGGCTAATGGAATAAAAAAAGTCTATTCAAAAACCGGAATTGGATATGCTATTTATGTTTCGAAGGTTTGTGATGAAGGAGTGAAAATAATGTGATTTTTTATTGTATGTCATTCCGAAGAAAGAGGAATAGCATGATGGGATTCCTCCTTCATCAGAATGACAAAATTAGGGAAATTACTCATCCTCCCTATTCTGAAACTTCGTTCGTTTGCTTCCTTCGTAAATATCATATTTCAACAATCTGGCTTCTAATTTTCCATTGAATAATTTGATTTTTCGGGAAGGTTTTAATCCCACAAATTTCAATGCTTCTAAATTGGCCGTGATAAACCAAGCGTGCGTGTTAGGATAACTTTGTTTAAAGGTGTCGCCAATTTCTCGATAAAAACGTTCCATATCAATATCCAAACGTTCACCATATGGTGGATTGAAAACCATGTGAAGCGGACCTTCAGTTTGTTTTTCTGTTTCAAAAAAGTCTTTCTGTTCTATAGTAACATAATCATCCAAATTGGCATTCTGAATGTTGTCTTGGGCTTTTCGAACGGCACTTGGAGCTT
>JAUXNR010000313.1 GCA_030682755.1 Flavobacterium sp. | reverse complement strand
GGACTGGAAACATTCGCGAATTTCGAAATGTAGTTGAACGACTGATTATTTTATGCGACCAGAATATAACAGGCGACGATGTGTTGAAATTTGCAGCTCCGTTGAAATAGGACTATAAAATCAGTATGATTTGACTTTTTTAGCACCTGTCAAAACAACTTTCAATTTTTGTTGTTGAATAAACTGAATATATTTTCGAAAAGAAATAATAGGAAATAAAGTCTCTGGCTTCGGAAGTTTAATTTGTCATGGTGTATTATTAATATTTTCCTCAGGAAAATAGTCTCTTCCGTTTTCAGAGGCTTTTTTATTGGTATAAGGCGAAATTAATTTTCAGAATTTTACTTTCAGCAGGTAGAAAATGGCATTTAGCAGAATGTAGAGAAAAATTATAAATGCCAATCCGTAAACATTAAAAACAATCAGGAGTATAACCGATAATCCGATAAAAAGGTAACGATACCAGTTTTCGTTTAGCCGCATCGAATTTGGTTTCATAGAAAACATGGGCATGTTAATCACCATCATTCCCGACATAAAAACACCAAGAATCACTAGGTTTTTTGTGGTGTAAACCAATGGCAGTAATTCGGCATATTCTGGCGACTGGAGCATTAATCCCATTGCTGCCCAAAACAATCCGTTGGCAGGAATCGGTAATCCCCTGAAAAAGTTTTCATCGCCCGAATTTGTATTAAACCGCGCGAACCTGACAGCACCAAAAACCGGCAACAGAAATGCTGAAAAAAGTATAAGCCATTCAAACCATTTACCACTGATATCATGAATCGGGTCGTTTTTACCAAACAGCGAGAACTCAAGCAGAGTAAAAAGAATCGCTCCCGGGGCAACTCCAAACGAAACAACATCGGCCAGCGAATCAAGCTCTTTACCAATTTCGGAGTATGCTTTTAATGCCCGTGCTGCAAAACCATCCAGAAAATCGAAAAGTGCTGCCGCACAAATAAAAATGGCCGCCCAAACCAAATGGCCATCAATTGCAAAAA
>JAUXNR010000576.1 GCA_030682755.1 Flavobacterium sp. | reverse complement strand
CCAAAAGATTATGAATATATGATGCAAATGATTCATGCCTATTTTACAGATTTGAATTTTGACCAAGAGGCTTTTGATAGTTATAAAGCAAAAGAAAATTCATTTATGGCCAATATGGCATCTATGCCTTCCATGTATTTTCAAAAAGAGTTATACGGTTATTTGTTAAAAGATAATCCTAGGTTTTTTGGAATTTTACCAGATGAAAAAGCATGGGCAAAAACAGATTATCAATTAGCGTATAAAAAATATAAAGAGCGATTTGCAAATGCCGGTGATTTCCATTTCTTCTTTGTTGGGAACATTGACGAACAAAAATTAGAAGAATATTCAAGTTTGTATTTAGCCTCTTTACCAGCCAATGAAAGTAAAGAAAAAGCAGTTGACTTGGGCTATAGAATGTTAAAAGGAGAACACAAAAAAATTGTAAATAAAGGAAAAGACCCTAAAAGTTCTGTAAACATTATGTATTATGGAGATTGTGCTTATGACGCTAAAGAAGCACTTTCATTTAGAGCTTTGGGAGAAGTTTTAACAATTAAATTGGTAGAAGAATTACGTGAGAATGAAAGTGGTGTTTATGGAGTAAATGCCAGAGGAAGTATGAGTAAAGTACCAAATGGAAGTTACAACTTTTCAATTAATTTCCCTTGCGGACCAGAAAATGCTGAAACGTTAACCCAATCTGCTTTGAGAGAATTGAATAAAATTATTGAAAACGGACCTGAAGAAAAAGATGTAAACAAGTTTAAAGAAGCCGAAAAATTAGATTACAAAGAGAAAATTAAGCAAAATAATTATTGGATGAGTAATCTAACAAGAGCTTATACGAACGGAACTTCTGCTGAGGAAATTTTGCAATTTGAACAGAAAATTGATGCGGTTACCGCAAAAGATATTCAGGCTGTTGCCAAAAAATACCTGACTAAAGATAAGGTGGTGGCGATGTTAATGCCGGAAGAATAAAAAACAAATTATTTACATTATTTCAATAGCCCACGGTTTAAACCGTGGGTTTTGTATATTAAAAAAGCTAATTTTTAAAACAAACCGGAATAATTTCTCCTTTTGCCAAACAATATTTCTCCACTAATTCAGGTGAAATTTTTGCTGTATAATCTTCTTCAATAACTGTAAAACCAATACTTCTCAGTTTGTCAAAATAGTCTCTTCCATATACTCGAACGTGATCGTATTGACCAAAGATTTTTGCTCGTTCTTTTTCATCCGTAATCGAATCATCCGAAAAAGTAACAGTTCTTGATAAATCCTGCGGAATCTGAAAAATCCCCATTCCACCCGGTTTTAAAACACGATATAATTCTTGCATGGCTTTTGTGTCATCCGGAATGTGCTCCAAAACGTGATTGCACAAAATCACATCATACGAATTATCATCAAATGGAAGATTGCAAATATCTGCTTTTACATCCGCTAATGGCGAAAATAAATCAGTTGTGGTATAATCTAAATTCTTTTGATTTCTAAAACGTTTATAAAAAGCTTGTTCAGGAGCAAAATGTAATACTTTTTTGGGTGCTATAAAAAAATCAGTCTCTCTATTCAAATACAACCATAACAACCGATGCCTCTCCAACGAAAGTGTACTCGGAGATAACACATTATTACGTTGTTTTCCATAACCGTAAGGCAAAAACATTCTAAAACTTTTACCATCAATTGGATCTGTAAAACGATTGCCTTTTAACATAAAAGCTAAAATGGGTCGAGCCACATAACTCAATCTAATAAGTATCGGTCGTGGAATGGTATTTAATATGAATTTAAATATTTTTTTTATCATATTACCAAAGGTGACTTTCTAAACTCATCCTCCTCATCACTCACAATCCCCAACGCATCATACACATATTGAAACGTAGAAAGCAACTCCGGTTTTCCATCAATCAAAGCCACATTATGTTCAAAATGAGCACTTGGCTTCATGTCGGCTGTCAAAATTGTCCAGCCGTCTTTCAACTGTTTGATGTTCTTTGTACCCATATTAATCATCGGTTCAATGGCAACCACCATACCTTCTACAAACAATTTTCCACGTCCTTTTTTACCATAATTCGGCATCTCCGGATCTTCATGCATTTTTCGTCCTAATCCGTGGCCCACTAATTCTCTAACTACACCATAACCATTTGATTCACAATGTTTTTGAATTGCATTTCCAACATCTTCCACACGATTGCCTGCTCTGAATTCTCGAATCCCAACATACAATGATTCCTTTGTAATTTTCAACAAACGTTTTGTTTCAGGAGCCACCTCGCCAATCTCAAACGAATACGCGTGATCACCATAAAACTCATTCATCAGCACCCCACAATCCACCGAAATTACATCGCCACTTTCTAACGGTTTGTTGTTCGGAATCCCGTGAACTACCTGAGCATTCGGACTCATGCACAACGAATTCGGAAAACCATACAAACCCAAAAATGCAGGAACACCACCGTGGTCACGAATAAACTCTTCCGCCAATTTATCTAAATAAAGCGTCGTTACACCAGGCTTAATCTCCTTTGCAATCATACCAAGCGTTTTAGAAACCAATAGCGAACTCGCTCGCATTAATTCAATTTCTTCTCGGGTTTTCTGGATAATCATAATCAAAAATTTAAAGTGCCAAAGGTACACATTTTTATCTTTTTTTATCAGAAGCAATTTCCCGTCATCCGCTACAAGCTTTTTTGTCTTGTGGCGTTTTTCTAAGGCAAAAAAAGAGCTTCTTTTAGTCGCTTTTTTTGCCAAAAAAAACTACCTCAATCGTGCAAAAGGCTTCCTGCCTGCCGATAGGCATGGTTCGCTACTACCGTGGCTAAAAATCCCGAAAACAATGAGAAATATCAGGTTTTAAACAAAATTTCACTCTTATCTTTGTTCAAAATTTAGGAACTATGAGCAAATATGTCACTGCAGAACAAGCGGTTCAAGTAGTAAAATCCGGCGATCGGGTTTACGTTCAAGCCGCAGCTGCCACACCAACTGTTTTAACCAAAGCATTAACCCAGCGTGCATCCGAACTAAAAAATGTAGAAATTTGTCACCTTCACACCGAAGGCGAAGCACCGTATGCCAATCCCGAATTAGCAGCAAGTTTTCATGTTAATTCGTTTTTTATCGGAGGAAATGTACGTCATACACTTAAAGCCGGAAACGGATCTTATACACCGGTTTTTTTGAGTGAATTACCCAATTTATTCAGAAAGAATGTCTTGCCAATCGATGTTGTTTTTATCCATGTTTCACCACCGGATAAGCACGGCTATTGTTCGCTTGGAGTTTCCGTAGAAGCTTCTATAGCCGCAATAGAAAACGCAAAAATTGTCATCGCACAAGTCAACCCAAATATGCCAAGAACATTTGGCGACGGAATTTTGCACGAATCAGAAATTGATTATTTGGTTGATGTTAACATACCAATTTATGCA
>JAUXNR010000575.1 GCA_030682755.1 Flavobacterium sp. | reverse complement strand
GGTGGACGAGGCCAAGGTGCAGGCCCTGGTGTGCGGCGCCGGGCAACAGCTGGGCCGTGCGAATGCCGAGTTTGTGAAGCAGGCCACGGGGTTTTCCATTGGGGGGGTGGCACCGCTGGCCCACACCACGCCACCGGTGGCGCTGATTGACCGCGAGCTGTTCCGCTTCGAGGCCGTGTGGGCCGCTGCCGGGCACCCACATGCGGTGTTTGGCCTGACGCCTGCCCACCTGGTGGCATGGACCGGTGCGCCCGTGGCCGATGTGACGCTGCCGCCCGCTCCTTAAGCCCTTGCATCGCATCTGCGACCACCCTTCGCTGGCGCCTCAACACCCGCCGCGCGGCAAGGCTTTGCCGCCCTGGCCACAATGCAGCCCATGACCGCGCCCCTCACCGCTCCCCCGTTGGCCCCCAGTGCCAAGCCGCTGCTGTCGCTGGCGGCAGCCCGCCGCCGGGCCAAACCCGGCACCACCGTGCCCTCGCCCTGCTCGGGCGTGTGCAAGATGGACCCAGCCCATGGCTGGTGCCGGGGCTGCTACCGCACGCTGGACGAGCTGGCCCAGTGGAGCCAGGCCAGCGACGCCACCAAGCTTGCCATCTGGGCCAGGCTGGAGCAGCGCCAGGCGCTGGGCTAACCGACCGCCAACCCGGCGGCCACACCGCCAAACACATCACCCTCGACCAGCGGCACCCCGGCAAAGGCCTGCTGCAGCGCCGCCCGAAAGGGTGTGAGCGAGCTGGAGCCGCCCGTCAGGTACACGGCATCCAAGGCCCCGGCGGGCAAACCCGCCTGCGCCACACACGCCTGCGCACATGCCACCACCTGCGCCAGTGGTGCTTGCAGGCAATCGGTCAGCACATCGGCAGGCCATTCGGACTGCAACCCGCGCTCTAGGTAGCCCCAGTCCATGGCCACCGGTGACGCTGTCTGCGTCTGGCCGGAAGCACTGGCCATGCTGAGGGCAATTTTGGCCTGCTCCACGTCGTTGGCGATGTGGTGGCCCAGGCGCTCGCTCAGCACCCGCATCAGCCGCTGGTGCAGCGCCGGGTCGGTGTAGTTGGTGCGCAAGGCCTGGGCCTCCCGCTGGGCCTTGGCGCTGTAGCGCCAGTGGATGAGGTGCCAGGTGGCCAGGTCAAAAAACACCGCGCTGGGTACCTCCCGCCCGTCGGGCCCGTGGTGCCTGAAACCCAGCAAGGGCATGGCCTGGGCC
>JAUXNR010000571.1 GCA_030682755.1 Flavobacterium sp. | reverse complement strand
GTGGTGTTGGCTATTTTACATAATGTGCTTATAGGACTTTTTGGCGGCTGGATGCTCGCATAAGCGTGGGAGAAAAAGTACTATAAGACCACATTATGTAACTTAGCTTCAGGCAGTTTTTTATGGCGGGATTTTTTGTTTTGTGCGGTGGGACAGCTCTTTGCTTTTTTGTTTTTTTCAACTGAAAAATAAACACTTAAAAACAAAAAGCAATGTGCTGTAAGTGCGGTGGGTACAAAAATCGTGACATAAAAAACTGACTGCAACACCACAAGGGCAGTGAGAGCGTTGGACTTGTGCGGTGGGCACTGACCAAGCCGTGCCGTGCGTTGGCGGGTGGGTCATTAAATCACAGGGGCAAAAGAAAAAGATTTATTTTTTACCGCTTCTTTTTTCCGTTGTTATTGTAGTGGATGTAGTTTTTCAATGGCGGATTTTAGTTCTTCTAATCCTGTTTGTTTATAGGCTTCTGTGGCTGATGTTCTGCGGTGTCCTGCAAATTCCTGTACTATTCTGATGTCGTTATTTTCCTTGACTAAATGGGCAATTACAGACTGTCTTATTTTGAGTGGGATTAACTTTTCTTGCTTGTCTTTGTCTTGGTTAATCATTCGGTTGATGCCACCACTCCAAAGCTGTAAACCTTCTTCACTCAACAAAAAATAATCTACTCTTTTGCTTGGCTTTTGTCGGTTTCTGTATTGCTTGTATTCGTTCTTTAAATAGTTATGGAAAAGTAGTATTTGCTTGGGTTTCAGGCTTAATGTCCGTTGTTTATTCTTTACGTTCGCTTTGATGTAGATGGTGCCATTTTCAAGGTTGATATCGCTTGTGTTGATTTGTGATATTTCTAAAACGGTTAAGGCTTGATACACCAATAAACTGATGATTATTTTATCTCTTATCTGATTGGTTTTGTTTTTACTTTCCCAAGTTTCATAAAGGGTTTCAAGGGTTTCTTTTGGGTAAAGACTTTCAACTTGTATCGCTCTGTTTATTTGGTCTTTTAGGTTCAGATACTGGCAAGGATGGTCGTTCCTTTTTCCTGTGGCCACTAAAAAACGATAATAGATTTTGATGGCAAAAAGATTATTCCGCAATGATTTTGGATGTAAATTTTGTTCTCTCAACAACCCGATATAATCCAAAACATCGGTATAGCTTGCTGTTTCGGCTTTCTCGCCTAATACCAACAAAAAACGGTTAATCATATTTTCATAACCGCTGATGCTTGTTTTACTGTATTCATTCTTTAGATATTCTTTCAATGTCATTGTTCACTTCATTTTTATTTTTTTATAGGTGTTCACGAACCACTTCGTTAGGTTTCTATTAAATCTCTTAATTGATTTTGATTGATATGGGTGTAAATCTGTGTAGTTTCAAGCTGTGAGTGTCCTAAAAATATCCGTACTTGTTCTACTGCTATCCCTTGTTCTAAAAGATGTGTGGCTATGCTGTGCCGTAAATTGTGTATCGTGATTTGCTTTTCTTTCAGTGCTTCGTTTTGGGTTCTTTCAATAAGTAGTTTTAAAATCTTATTGTATGTTCCTTTTTGCATTCTGCCACCTCTTGAGTGCAACATAAAAGCGATGCTGTTGGGCTTGTAATCTCGTCCTTTGGTTAATGCTTCCCTTTCGTTGTAATAGTAGTTTGACAGGTCTTTTACTACTCCGTTACTCAATGGAACTACACGCCTTTTATTGCCTTTTCCCTGTGGTACAATGATGATTTTTTCCCTTAACCGTATATCTTCAATATTGCAGTTTACTAACTCCGATACTCGCAGTCCACAACCATAAGCAAGGCTTAAAATGGCTCTCTCCTGTGCGGTTTGGGTGGCTTCATAAAGCTGTTTGATTTCTGTCTGTGTAGCTACGTTTCTTTCCTGGCTTGTCTTTGGATATTGGAACTTTAAGGTACTGGTGGGATTGATTTTGATTTCTTGATTTTGTAGTAGCATTTCAAAAAGGTCTCGGATAATCCGCATATGGCTGTGCGTTGTTTTTTGGCTCAATGCCCCACCGTCTTTTTTACTGGGTCTGCTACTGATGTACTGGTAATATTCTTGGATTTGATAGGCTTGTATTTGTTTGATTTCTAAAAGTCCTTGGCATTCCAACCAATGTAAAAACTCGTTCAGATAATTAAACCTTGATTTGTTGCTTTTGGGTGTGTAGCCTAATCTTTTTTGATACTGGTAAAAGCTTTCGGCTAACTTTCTGTAATCTTCATTTACTACTATGATGTCACTTGGTCTGCCCATATATACACACTTTTTGGAACGGGAACAATAAGGCAATGATTAATTGTAAATGGTTAATTGTTAATGGTTTAATCTTAAAAAGATTGTTCCAAAATTGTTCCAGATTGTTCCATTTCCCTTTTATAGTTCATTGATTTGATTGAGTAAATTGTCTTTTATGGTGGCTCTTACTTTGGCGTAATTATCCCAATAATCCACTTTGTAGCATACTTTCCGTTGATTGCCCGAGTATTTACTGGTGATGTATTCCATTTCCTGCAAGTGGTTAAAAAACCGACTGCATTGGGCTTTACTGATGTTCAACCCTTGGCGGATTTCCCTTTGTGTAAAGTCTTGTTCTTTGTCTTTTAACTGGCTTTTCAACCGCTCAAAAAACTGCCTTAAACTCCCGTCCAGTTCATCCACTTTTAAAAGGATGCTTTCAAACAATATTTCGCAAGCCGTTTGTAAATCTTCTTTTTCTGTGATTAACCTGCCTTGTTTGTCCTGCTTTCGTTGGTATTGGTTCAGTAAGGTAATTTGTTTTACAAAGCTTTGGTACAGCTCGTTTAATCGCCTTATTTTATGGGCTTCTTCGGGTAGTTTTATCTTGTTTGCATACGGATTGATTACTTCGTAAGGTTTGAGCATTCGCATACAGTTTTGTAAAAACGCACTGATTTTCTTTTGCTCGGTTTTGTCTATCAGTCCTGCGGATATTTCGTTTTGATAGTTGATGATTCTTTGGGTTTGTTCTTTGCTTTCATCCACTGCAATCAAAAATGAACGGCTTACATTATCTTCATAAACTTCGCCTTTGGTGGTACAGGCTAAACTGGCTATCGGTCCTCTTACGGTGCGTTCTGCTCCGCCTATTTTTCCGCTTGGGTCTTTTACGCTGGTACTGGTTCTTAAAATATCGTTGCTCTGTAATTCCCTAACTGCCAGCTGTGCATCTTCTTTGAGTCCGTCCAGATCCTCGAAGCATATCAGTTTGTTCACAAAAAAATATTCGTCCTGGTTGTAAAAACTGTTGTCCGTTACTCGGGTGTATCGCTTTACATCTTCATCGGGCATCAGGTAACTGATTACTTTCAGCAGTTTTGTTTTTCCACTTCCGCTACTGCCTTGTATCAAGCCGTGTAACGTGTCATTCATCTTGTAAGAACTGGCTATCACGAACAATAAAATACGGTTGGTTTCTTCGCCTATAATCCCTGCTTTGCCTATCAGTTCATTTATTCTTTGGATTAACTTTTCAGCTTTCAAAAACTCGATACACTTGGTAGCTGTTGCCGTTGGCACTTGTATTTTGCTTTCCTGTTTGCCATTGGCTTGATGGATTTGTTTTTCCCTGTAATGTTCTAAAAGGCTGGTCAACTGCATTAAATCGGCTTCCACTTTATCCTTTTGTAAACCCAATTTCTCGGCTACTATTTTACAAGTGTTTTCTACTTGTTTGTATTCGTATAGGTCTAATTTTAGTGTAATTGTATTCATTGGATTGTAATTTGAAGTGTGATTTTTAAGCTGTCCAATTGCTCTATTCTAAAGCCTTTGATTTGGTATTGTGCCTCGTTGCCTTGATATTTTAGGTTGTAGGGATTGGCTGTATTTAGTCCTGTGATGGGTTCGGGTTCTTGTACTTCTTCAGCTTTTTTATTTTCAACTGATAGCGTTGTTTTTTCAGTTCGCTGTGCGACTTCTTCAGATGAAAATAAAAAGTTCACTTCCTTTCTTGTGTCTATTAAATGGGTGAGTATTTCGGGGCTATGTCCTTGCAAAAGGCTGTTTACATCTTCATTCTGCGGTACGGCTACACTCGTAATTTTTAGGTTTGGATATTCGGCTTTTAACATCGGGGCATATTTGGCAACTGCTTTGTTTCCCGCTTCATCGCCATTTAAAAAGAAAATGATTTCTTCCAAAGATTGTAAAGCTCTGATAGCTGTTTGGTGTTCTTCGGTAAATCCGTTTGTTCCGTACAATGCCAATAGGTTGTATTTACTGGCTATTTCGGGCTGTTGCAGAAGTGTAACGCAGTCAATAATGCTTTCGGTTAGGATGAGTTTTTTTGTGCTTGTTGGTGGATAATGTGGGTACAAGCCTTGTCTATCTCGCAGGTAAAAATGGCGTTGTTCTTTGTCGGTTAAGGTGCTTCTAAAATACAGGCTTACGATTTCATCGGCTTTGTTCCGCATCGCAAAAACGATACACCATTTGCCAAAAGGTTTGTAAGCCGTGTCGCCTGTTCTGGATTTCAGACCCAAGTCCAATAATATCCCATATTTCAGACAGTCGTTTATCAGACTTTCATCTTTCCTTGCCCCGTGGTGGAACTGCCCCGCATTGTAGCCTACTTCGGTATTTCTAAACTCTATACATCTGCTTTGCAAATATTCCTGGGCTGGCTTGCTGTTGCTTACTGCATTTTTAAAGTAGGTAAACATCCGTTCCAAAAACATTGCCCTGTCGTTGCTTTGCTGTACTGGTTTTGTGGTTTCGGCTGTTGGGCTTATGATTTTTTGTTCCGCTTTCTTGATGGCTTCGTGTTTGGTGCATTTCTCGTAGTACATTATAAAATCTATCACATCAATGGCTTTGCCGTGGGTGGTGCAGTTGGTGGAAAAGCAAAAAGCCGTTTGGGTTTTGTAGTACAATTGCAGGCTTGGGGTTTTATCTTCGTGGAATGGGCATTTTAAACGGTTCTGCTTGTCTGCCTTTAAGCCGTAATGCTTGATTACTTCTGCTATTGTGAGCTTGCTCTTGATGTCTTTTATATCCATTGAAAAAAAGTTTAAAATTTATTTTTAGACCGTTTACGGCTCAAAGGTACTCTATTCGGACTTAATTACAAAATGTTTAAGGTTTTAATAGCTCGTAAAAGTGTTTTATATTTGTACCATTAATCAATATCACGGTTTTAACAACCCTTTTAAGAGTTTTTATATGGATACTTTCGGCAAAAGAATGGCAGCTCTCCGCAAGGAAAGAAAACTGACTCAAGATGAGTTGGCTAAACTCCTTAATACTTCTATTTCGGTAATTGGCAGATATGAAAGGGATGAGATGACCCCAAGTATTGATGTGGCTAAAAATATTTCTAACCACTTAAATACAACGGTAGGTTACTTATTGGGGGAAACCGATAAAGCCGATTTGTTTAAAGACCCTGTAATGCTTCAACGATTGGCAGAACTGGATAAAATGGAAAGCACAGAAAAAAGCCATATCCTACACGTACTGGATGGCTTTATTAAATCTGTTAAACTTAAAAATATTGCTGCATTGTAAAAGAAAAGCCCGGACTTGCCGGGCTTACCATTTATTCTATCCGTTTTAAAACAATGTCATCAAGTCTTAGTTTGTCCCTGTTTATAATCTTTAATACATATTCCCGTTTGTTCATATAACCACTTGAAAGCATAAGGGCAATATCCTTTTCTTCATTACAATTTAGGAACAATGTATCGTTCGACTGTTTCCATATACCATCACATTGAGCATTAGCTCCGTGTACTTTATAACTAAGCAAGAAAGAACCATCACTACTTATCTTTAATCCATATTCATAGTTAAATTTGTTCTTGCTCCCCTTTTTATAAAATGTCCCTGCAATATCATTTCGCTCTGTTTTCAGCACACTACACGAAACAGCTATACAAAATACTGATGTTAAGATGATTAAATTTATTTTCATTTTTTATAGTATATGGAAGGATAAGAAGTTTTTAAAACAAAATTTGAAGGCAATGACTTTATGGCTGGATTATGGGGATATGCCCGTAAAAAATCGGATTTGGTAGAGTTGATATTGAGGGGACTAATCCCTGTATTCGCCCTTCCCCCTGGGTTGTATAAAGTACCTCCATCAAGTCCTTGAATCCAAGACGGGGTTATCCCTCCAAATGATGTTACTCTCGTTCCCGATGTAGATGGTAATCTCGATACTGAAGAAGGATCATAAGCATATTGAGCTTTATATGCGGCAACTTCATCATATATGTCTTGAGCCAAGACATTACCTGTATTTCCGTCAAAGGCTATATCCCCTGATTCGAATTGCCCCCCGTGAGTTGTCTCGTGAACAAAATTTGCAGTATTGCCAAAGGAAATTACTATTTCTCCAGAACTTGGGTCAAGAGTGACTCCTCCTAAGTCAGAAGCTCCAACTTTATTCAAACTATATACTTGACTACTCGATTCCAAAACTCCAAAAGTGTTTATGGAATTGTTCAAACTTGATACGCGTTCATTCAAATTACCAATTTTGCCAGCTAATTTTTCGGCACTCCAACCTTTATCAGCTGCTTTGGCAGTAAGATTATCTACTTTGCCTTGTAATTTATCTCTTTGACCTATGACGTACTGCTTCTGTCTATCCCATTCTTTTTGACTTGCTGGAGCTATTTCTCTACCGTCTGGGTCTATGAAGTAAATTGGGTTATTTCCCATTGCAGAGTATGGCGACATACTTGCAAACTTCTCCGCCAAGGGGTCAACATTCATCCACCTCCCCAAAGCCGCATCATAATTCCTGGCTCCATAATCATAAACATTAAGCCCCAACTCGTCCTGCCATTCCTTACCATTATACTTATACTTGTACAGTCCTGCTCAACTTTTTCCCTCGCCCGAGCGTCCACTTTTCCAACAGTTCCTACTTCACTTTTTTAAGAACGTAATTTTGTTTAATTCCTTCAAAAATAACCTTTTTTTTATTTCAATTGAAAAAAAAATATCGGTTTTTATCGGCTTATCGGTTAAGGATTTGCCGATAATTTCCATTTGACTCTGACCATCGCCGATATTCTTCCGGAGTGTAGGCTCGATTTTTTAGGGAGATTGCCGTGCACTTTATTTTCAATTGACCCGAGAGCTTGCTCGAACTGGCGAAGCAAAAAAAAATCTTCTGGGCAATCTTCCTAAAAAATGAGCATCCAAAGGGGTTTGGGGAATGGAAGATTCCCCAACTATTAACAAAATCCTAGTGCGTCGGCAGTAGCGTTGGCAGTGGGCGGGTGCGTTGGGGAGGGGCTATTTTACATAATGAGCTTATAGTTTCGAGACCGTCGGTGTTCGCGGGCTTGAACTATAATGGCTCATTATGTAAAGATAGCTTGGGAGTGGGCACGGGCTTTCGAGGGTTGGCAACAGCTCTTTGCAGTTGTGGAGCTTGCGGAACAAGCTGCAATGTGCTGTTTGAGCGTGGGCAAAAGCCCGGGACCGCAGGAGCGTTGGGGAGCGTTGGACGGGTGGGTGAAAATACGTCAGCGATAGCGTTCCTATTTCTTTTATCTGATGGGGTGTAGTTTATCAATAGCAGTCTTTAGTGCATTTAATCCTGTTTGCCTGTATTTTTCTGTTGTGTCCGGGTGTTTGTGTCCTGCAAAATGTTGCACTATTCTCAGGTCGTTGTTTTTAGTCAGCAGATTGGCGATTACGCTTTGTCGTATTGTGGTTGCCGTTAATCTTTTCTTGGATTGTTTTTGATAGGTTGAGATTAGATAATCTATATCTTCGGTTCTGATGGGTGTTCCGAGTTTTCCCAATAGTAATTTATTGTTGTCATTTCTCCACGTTTTTAGCTTGTTTCTGTCGTGGTTGATGTATTGGTATAGCAAAAGGATCTGTTCGGCTTTTAAAGGTAGATTTCTGTTATTGGTTAGTGCTGTTCCTGTTACTTCTATGGTGGCTTTCTCTAAATCTATATCACTTAATTTTAAGTTTTCTATTTCGCCTATTCGTAAACCTTGATGGACGAGTAAACTCATTACAATTTTGTTTCTCTTGGCCAAAAATGGATAACGCTCTTTTCTAGGATTTAAAAGGCTTTGTAGTTCTTTTTCGGTAAATAAATCTTGTAACTGGATTGGGTTTTCGGTTTTATCTCGTAATCGTATGCTACGTGCTGGATTGTCTTTTCGTTTGCCTGTTTCAATTAAATAATCATAATATCGTTTGATGCAACCTAGTGTAGCTTTTATAGTGGATGGTTGGTAATTATTGCGTAACAATTCAATATACTGCATTACTTTTTGATAGTCGTATTTGTCTGCATTTTTATTGGCTTTTTTGTATTTTTCTATACTGTATAAATAACTTTCTACGGAACTTTCTCTTAAACTTTGTCGTAAAAAATCTTTTAATGTTATCATTGTAATTTGGTTTTTAAAAAATTAATCCGGGTATAGACCTGTGTTGTTCCAAGCTGTGTATGTCCTAAAAAATCCCTGACCATTTCAATGCTCATTTCATTTTCTAGTAGATGTGTTGCGATACTATGCCGTAAACTATGTAAACAATAATTTTGATGATCTAAATTTTTCGTTCGTTTGAGTATCCTTTTAAAAGTAGTATAGATTGTATTTCCTGTTATTGGGTTTCCTAACTCGTTGATTAAGAAGTTTTGTAGTTTCTCTTTTCGGTAGATTTCTATTTGATTGTTATAGTTTTTTAAGTCTTTTACAATGCTTTCAGTAAGTGGTATTACTCTGCGTTTTTTGCCTTTTCCTTTTCTTATAAAGAGTAGTTTTTGTTCAAAGTTTATATCTTTTACATCCAATAAAATTACTTCAGTTCTTCGCAGTCCACAGCCATAACACAGATTTAAAATAGTAGTTTCCAATAGGTTGTTGCAGTTTTGGTACAGGGTTTTGATTTCTTCCTGTGTAAATATGAGTCGCTCTTTTTTGGCAGGTTGCTTGATTCGTAGATTGTATGGATTTTGTTTAATTGTCCTGGTTCTTTCTAAATAGTCAAAATATAATTTAATAGCTAATAATTGGCTGTAAATGTGGCTTTCGCTCAGTGGTGCTTTTCGCCTTTGACTGGTTTTGGTTTGTAAATAATTGTAATAGTTTTTAATATGGTTATCCGTTATTTTTTGTGGATTTTCTTTGCTGTAAGTGAGTAAATTTTGTGCGTATTTCGGATAATTATCTACTGCATTTTTGCTATAACCCAAGCCCTGTAATTCTTTTCTATAATTAAATACACTGTCGTCTATTATCATCTATTATGTTTTTTAGGCCTGCCTGTCGGCAGACAGGTTGTACTTTTTATTTCGACCGAACGCTAGAGTTATTTTTTTGGTTTTTGCTTATATAATAGGGTTTTACAGATTTTTTAGTGTTCGTTTGGTGTTCGGTTAGTTGCCGTTAGTGTTCGGTTTTAGGTTTTGGATCTGTTTTATAAAATGGTCTTTTAGTTTCTTTCTAACACTCTGTATATCGTCAAAGTGGAAGATTTTATATTTATATCCTTTGTTGCCGTGTCCGTATTGTTTGATGTATTCTAATTGTACCAATTGATTGATGTAATATTGTAATTGTGTTTTCTTAAATCCTGTGGCTTCCATTGCTTCAAAACGTGTAAAATCATCGGTTTTAAATTTCTTCTTCAGCTTTTCAAAAAACTGTCGTAGGCTTCCATCAAGTTCATCTATTTTTAGAATAATGCTTTCAAAAAGTATTTCTACTGCGTTTTCAATGTCGATGATTTCGGTTACTATGCGACCATTATTGGTTCTTCTTTGATATTGGTTGATGATGGTTATTTGCTTGATAATGCTTTGGAACATTTCGTTTAATCGTCGTTTTTTGTGTACGTTTTCGGGTAATTGTATTTGTGTAGCATACGGATTTTGTACTTCTTCAACTTTTAAAGCTCTGATTATTTTTTGTAGTAACTCTTTTGCTTTCTCTTGGTCTTTTTCGTTGATTTCTCCTGCTATGCGTTTGTTTTGATAACTTATAATTCTATCGGTTTGGTCCTGGCTTTCATCTACGGCTAATAAAAAACTTCTACTCATATTGTCTTCGTAAATCTCGCCTTTGGTTGTGGCACTCAAGGAACTGAACACGCCTTTTACTTCTTTTTTAGTTGATTTGATATTTCCTTTTTTATCCTTAATTGATACGCTGCTGCTTAACCTTTGATTACTGATTAATTCCCGCATGGCAAACATGGCTTCTTCTTTTAATCCGTCTAAATCTTCAATGATTAATAACTTATTTACAAGCTCGTATTCGCCCCAATTATACAAACTACTCTCTGTTATTCGTGTAAATCGAAGTACATCTTCCTGTGGTATGATATCCGCTATCTTGCTGATAAGGTGTGTTTTTCCGCTTCCGCTTGAACCTTGCACGATGGCGTGTAATGGCTGTTTTGTTTTGTATGAACTTGCGATAATAAATAGTAATAATCGGCTGTTTTGCTCTCCAACTATTCCGCTTTGTTCTATCAGTTTGTTAAGTTCCTGCAGTAGATTGTCCTGTTGTAAAAAGGTTGTCGGTTGTGAGTTGTCGGTTGTCGGTTTTGTGGTTACTGGAGTAATTTTTTGTGCTTCCTGTTTTGGTTCAGCTGTAATCTTTTCTTCAATTGAAAATAAAAATACTATCTCCTTTCTTTGCTCGATTAGGTGGATTAAAATTTCGCTTTCGTGTCCAATGATTAAACTGTTTATGTCTTCGTTCTGTGGAGTTTCTACTTGGCTAAATTTTAGTTTCAAGTTTAAAGTTTCAAGTTGTTGACTGTATTTTTTTACGGCTTCGTTTCCTGCTTTGTCGCCATCAAAAAAGAAAATGATTTCTTCTAATTGTTTTAAGGGTTTTAGAGCGTTTAGGATTTCGTCATTTAGTCCGTTGGTTCCGTAGCACGTAAGTAATGTGTAATTCTCTTTTATTTCATCTATTTGTAATAAACTAGCCGTATCGATGATAGCTTCAGTAAGTAATAATTTCTTGGTGTCCGGGTTTGGATAATTGGGATATAATCCTTGTCGGTTCTTCAGATAAAAATGTTTTGAGTTTTCGTTATTGATTGTAGATCTAAAATAAAAGCTAACGATTTGATTTTCTTTGTTTTTTAATGGGAACAATATTGATTTATTTCCAAAAGGTTTATACGCTTGTCCGCCTGTTCTGCTGTTGGTTCCTGCCTGTGTCAGCAGTCCATAATTTAAACAATCATTGATTAACTTTTCGTCTTTTCTTGCTCCGTGATGGAACTGCCCACTATTAAAACCAACCTCTAATTTATCAAAATCTAAATTTCTGCTACTGCAATACTCTTTGGCTGGTGGACTGCTTAATAATCCTTTTCTAAAACTTAAAAACATTTTTTCAAGAAAAAGTATTCTTTCCTGTTCGTTTATTGGGTTTGGTGTTTGTATGGTTGTAGTTGTTTTTTGAACTGGTTGGATTGTTTCTATCATTGCCGTACATTTTTTTAATGCTTCGTGTTTGGTTAGCTTTTCATAATCTTGCACAAATTGGATTACATCGCCTTTTTTATCACAAGCGTGGCATTTGTATTTATTTTGGCTAAAACTTACTTGTAAAGAAGCTGTGCTATCCTCGTGGAACGGACAACGGAGCATATTGTTTTTGTTGGGTTTCAGATTGTAATTTGTGAGGACTTGCTCCAATGTTAGGTTTGATTTTATTTCTGATATTTCCATTTGAAAAAAAAGTTTAAAAAAATCTTATGTTATTATCAGATACAAAAGTATCTTTTTGTTTTCAATCTAACAAATACTATCAGATTTTTTTATATCTTATAATTTCATATTTTTGCTAAATACTATTGATAATAAGTACTTTTATCCCTTTTTAGATATGAACATAGGCAATATAATATCCCAGTTAAGAGACAAAAACGGCTTTTCACAAAGTGATTTGGCCGATAAAAGTCAGGTTTCTCGTGTGATGATTGGTAAGTATGAAAGAGGCGAAGCCATTCCATCGATTGATGCAGCTAAAAAGATTGCTGATGCTCTTGGCATATCTTTGGATTATTTGGTAGGAGAGACTAGCCAGACTTCTTTTGACAAAAGAACCCTTGAACGCATTCAGGAACTCGAACTTTTGGAAGAAAACAAAAAGCAAACGCTTTATGATTTGATTGATACTTATATCAGAGATTGCAAAACTAGAAAAGCGTTTTCTAATGCAGTATAAACAACAAACCCACTCGATTGAGTGGGTTTTGCGGTTATTTATGTTCGGTTCTTAACAAAATTCCATTTTTAAAGACATCAATTCTAACGGTGTCTTTTTGTTCATTAAATTCAATTTGTTCTCCATCTTTCTTACCGCTTTTGTAAAACCATTTTGATTGAATACTACCGTTTCTAAAGTATAAATAACTAAATCCCTCTTTTATACCATATAGATAATTTTCATAATTATTTATAAGACCATCACTAAAGTATAAAATTATTGGACCATGTGGCTTGTCATCATGATAATTTCCAAACGATGAAACAAAACCATCATCATAAAAACTTATACTCGTACCATTTAATTTATTGTTTTTATAGTTTTGAATTTTTACAAGTCTATTTTCTTTATCAAAGGTTTTCCATACACCTTGTTTCATGTTGTCTGTAAATACACCTTCACTACAAGTATACGTGTCACATTGTCTTACTAAATCTCCTGATTTATGAGTTTTACAACAACTTAAAATAAAGAAAAACAAAAAAAAATTAATTACCCCACCGACCTTGCGAAAGGGTTGACATACCTTTATTAAATTCATTTTTAAAATCATCACTAAATTGTTGAATATTATCCAAAGCTTGATTGAATATACTTTTAGCATCTTTAACTAAATCTGTACCTTGAACTGAAGTATATGCAGATTTCAAAGTTTGTGTCGCAATGCCAAACAAAGATTTTGCACCAGCAAAAGCAAAACCGACCCCCCATTTAGGAGTTTCTTTAACAAAATCTAAAGCCCCAACAGCTGGACCTAAAGATTTATAGTTCTCGCCAACTTCTTTCATTGTCTCGATTGTAACAAGTTTACTATCAAATCCAGTTTCTGCGGCTCTTTCATTCATAGTATTAAAAACCTCAGGTCTTTCGGCTATATCTATAAAAACAGTCTTTACCTTATTTATGTATTCATCAGTTTTGCCTTCCCATACTTTTGATGTCATTTCTGTGCTTTGCTCATTCGTCTGGAATAGTTTATTTCCCTTTTCATCAAAAAAAACATTAAAATTATCGTTAGTTTTCTTAGCTAGTTCTAACTTCCCCTTATCATTAAGCCTCCAATGGTCAGATGGCTTCATGCCATCAGGATCTGTAAAAATTAGAGGATTATTAAACGCATAATTATATGGTGACCATCTACGCATCTCTTCTGCTTTTGGATCAATCCTTAACCACATCTGCACAACCTTTGCCTCACGCGAGGGTTTACCTACAATCAAAGAACGTCTTTCTCTCTTCAAAAATAGTAAATTTTTCTTTTTCAATTGAAAAAAAAATCAAGCTCGATTTTTTTAGAAGATTGCCTTTCCTTAATTTTCATTTGGAAGATAAATCTTCTTGGCAATCTTCTGAAAAAATGAGCAAACAACCGCAGGGCGTTAGTTTTCAATCAATCAACGCAAAAAATAAATCTTTTTCTTTTGCCCCTGTACCGCTTTCTCCGGGTGGGGAGCGTGGGCTTTGGCACGGCTGCAAGAACGGCAAAAAAGCGAAGCGGCTTTGGGGCTTTTTTGCCGTTCTTGCCTGTGGTGTTGGCTATTTTACATAATGTGCTTATAGGACTTTTTGGCGTTGGGATGCTCGCATAAGCGTG
>JAUXNR010000567.1 GCA_030682755.1 Flavobacterium sp. | reverse complement strand
TCAAAAGTAACAGATTTAATACATCCGTTGGTGTGTTGCACATCAATGGTGTGAGTTCCAGAAGTAAGATTTTGGAAAACGTTACTCGCTTGGTAAGCACCACCATCTAAAGAATAGGTTACATCATTTACCACTTCAGCATTTACGGAAACCGTTACAGTATTTCCGGGAACATTTCCGGTACAGTTGTAATCAATAGTTACACTTGGAATTACCTCAACAGGAATATCCAATGAAACAAATGCAACTGTTTCACAGTCGTTAGCGTCTTTTACAAAAATGAAATACGCTTGACCACCTGCTAATCCGATAAACGACAATTGATCTTGAACATAACTTGCCGGATCAGGATTGTTTAAACTAGTTGAGTATGGAGGTGTACCACCTGTAATTAACATGTCAAAAGAACCATCATCATCACCTAAACAAAGGTTTTGAACAACATTAGTTACATCAGCAACTAATTCTGCCGGTTCAATGATATCGATATTCAACAGAACAAAACATCCTGCTTGATCTTGAACAATAATATCATAATTACCCGGTGCAAGATTTGTAAATGTATTGGTATTGAAAAATTGATTCAGATTTGGAGATATTGCATATTGAATAATTCCTGTCCCACCTGAAGCGATGATTTCTACGGCACCATTTGTTCCGCCAAAACACAAAACATTAGTTATGTTTATAGAAGATACAACTAGTGGTTGTGGATCTGTAATGGTAATCACAGACGATGTAGCACTACAATCGCCACTAGTTACTGTAACTACATATTGTCCGGAAGCTAAATTTAGAAAACTTCCACTTGTTTGTGGCCCGGCCAATACATTGTTTGCATTGTCAAGTAAGGTATAGTTATAATTTCCTAAACCACCCGTAGCATCAGCAAAAATAGTAGCAGTTGCTTCTCCAAAACAGTTGATGGAAGCACTGTTTAAATTTAAGTTCAACTCTAAAGCCGGAACAGGAAGTATAGTTACTTGATTTGATAAAACAGCTGTACAATTATTAGCATCGGTTACATACAACTGATACGTTCCAGGACCAACAGGATAAGTTGTTGTAGTTGTATATGTTACACCATCTGTACTGTATAAATAAGGAGGAGTTCCACCTGTAGCAGAAATTGTAACTTCAGCTAAAGTTGTACATGTTAGCGTATCAGTCAATGATAATGAAGCAACAATTGGCATTGGTTCTGTAATGGTTACAGTATTTGTTGTAAAATCACAATTCCAACCATCTGTAATGGTTATGCTGTATATTCCTGCACCTAAACCTGTAAATATTGAGCCAACTTGTCCTCCTGAAGAAGAAACGATAACAGTTCCTGCTGCATTATAAGTATTTAAAATATATTGATAAACACCTTGACCTCCTGTTACGCTTAAAGCAGAAACAGTAGCGTTAGTGTCACCAAAACAAAGCAAATTACTGTTTGTAGAAGTTATGGCTGCTGAAATTAAAGTAGGCATTGTCAAGGTTACTGAAGCAGTTGCGATACAACCTCCGGCATCTTGAACAGAAATAGTATAATTTCCAGCTGATAAGCCAACAAACAATGAATTAGGGCCATAAGGTTGTACGGTTGTAGAAGTGGTGTTGTTAACCAATTGATATTGATACGTTCCCCAACCACCAGTTGCAATTGCATTTATTTCACCTGCGTTGTTGTTACAAGTAACACTAGCTGTTTGACTAGCAGATAATGCCAAAGCAGCACTTGGTGACTCAACAACAACAAAGTTTGAATTTGCAGTACAAAAAGGGGTTGCTGAGGCAGTAATTTGTACTTGAAGATTTCCTGCAACTAATCCTGTAACAATGAAAGGATTGGTAGAAGTATTTGAATTGCCAGTTGCAACAGTAGTTCCGACACTATTTAAAACTAAATAAGAGTAAGGTCCGGTATATCCCGAAACTGAAATTGTAATTGTACCATCGTTATCGTTAAAACAAGTAACAGGGGTAGTTGATGTTGCTATAACGTCAATGGTATCAAATGGCACTATTTCAAAAGGAGCCGTTAGTATCGAGCAACCGGTTACATTATCAGTCACTTCAAAAGTGTAACTTCCTGGAGTTGTTAATGTAAATACCGAGTTGTTCACTTGTAACGGACCGCTTGGAAGCAATTCATAGGTAAAATCTCCCGAACCTCCAGTTACTGCTATTGAGACAGTTGCAGGGTTAAAACAAGTTATTTCTGTAATTTGATTTACAACTGCAGCTGAAATTGTCGGTAAAGGGTTAATAATTACTGAAGTGGTTTGTAAACAATTGTTTGAATCTCTCACATAAACAGTAATGTTTTGAACAGCACCGTTATCAGCTACATCAAAGGTATTTGTTGGAAAATAATTTATTCCATCAATACTGTAATTATATGGTGCAGTTCCTGACGGATTTCCAAACACATCATCTGAAACCGTAACAGTAATTACAGCTGTTTGAATAGTGTTCAATGCATCACATACAAAAGAAGTTGCTGTAGCACTTATTGCCAATAATGAAGGTTCAGTAATTTGAATGATTTGAACGTCTTGACAATCTCTATCGGAAGTTACAGTAACCGTATAGGTTCCGGCAGGTAATCCTGTAAAAAACCCATTGTTTTGAACAATTGGAGGATTAACTCCATCAGTTACTGAAAATACATAAGGAGGATTAGTGTTTGAAGCATCTAATACGATAGTGATGCTTCCATCACTTCCACCGTTACAGCTAACGTTTTCAGTTGTAGTTGTAAACACAACAGGAGCCGGAACAGATAACGTAACACTTGCAGAGGAAGAACATCCGCTTGTGGTGTCTGTAACAATTATAGTATACGTTCCTGCGGCTAAACCGTTAAACGTTGAAGCGGCTTGTGGACCTTGTATGGTTGCACCAAGACTGTTTTGTAAAGTAAATTCATAATTTCCTGAACCTCCTGAAGGAATCATTGAAATGATGCCATCATTATCCGCACAAGTAGGCAAGGCATCAATAACCGGACTTCCGTTTAATGCAGGTAGAATAGTTAGACTTACTAAGTTACCGCAACCATTTGCGTCTTGAATTTCTATAGTATATGTTCCTGCTGTAAGATTGCTATAATTAAATGTTGCAGCCGCTTGACTTTGGAAAGCTCCACCATTAAAACTGTAACTGTAAGGTGCAACACCGTTAAAAGTTCTGTTTACAGTGATTGTAAAACTACCATCCGGGGTGTTACATTGATTGATAACTGAAGCCGTAATTACAGGTTCTGGATCTGACACAACAATTAAAGTTGAAGGTGTTGCTTGAATACAATCGTTTGCATCTTTAATATAAATCACATAGTTTCCGGCTTCAACATTAAATACTGAATTACTGGAACCTGCCCAAGTTGCAGCTGTTGGAGGTGTATCACCTGAAGCAATTATTTGAAATTGATAGGGAGGTGTTCCAAATTGACCAACTGCTGTAATTTGTCCTGCGTTTAGATTACAATTGTCGTTTTGACTAATTGAAGCAGTAACTTGAAGTAAGTTTGTAGATTGAGAAATTGTAAAAGAAGCTGAGGCTGATGAACAACCATTAAAAGCTCCCCCAACTTCTGTAAATAAAATATAATAGGTTCCTGGACCTAATAAACCAAAATTTGATACAGTTACAGGACCTCCCAATAAAGGTGTTGTTGTTCCGGTTATTCCGGTTGAAACATTGAATTGTAAATTAAATATTTCATAGTTAACAGCAGTTGCTCCGGCATCATAATTTGAAAAAGTAAAACTTACATTTCCGTCAACATTTCCTGTACAAGACACATTGCTTACAACGTCTAAAACAGCGGTTAAATTAGAAGGTG
The DNA here is from genome assembly GCA_030682755.1 of Flavobacterium sp. GTDB lineage: Bacteria > Bacteroidota > Bacteroidia > Flavobacteriales > Flavobacteriaceae > Flavobacterium. The sequence goes on along the minus strand of JAUXNR010000567.1, from coordinate 5,939 downwards.
ATTGAATTGGTAAATCTGCAGATTTGATAAAATAACAATTGGTGGTTTGATCAAAAACTACAAACGTATAAGTTACTCCCGGAATCAAGCCCGTGAAAGTAGCCGTACTTCCACCAGGAACATCTGATGGAATAAAAGTACTGGAATAGGGAGCTGTATTTGAATTTAAAATTCCAAATTGATAAGGTCCACCAATTACAGAGGTAGTTACGGTAACAACTGCAGTTCCACCAGAAACACAGTCAACTGTAGCTGTAGAAATATCTATTTCTAAGTCATTTGGTGGAGAGGCAATGATAATATTTGACGTTACAACTGAACATCCGTTAGCATCAATAACATCTACTTGATAAATTCCAAAATTTACAATCGTAAAGGTGTAGTCTTGTCCTGTTGTTGCTAAATAAGGTGTAAATAAATCACCAAAATTATTAGTCAAATAATAAGTATATGGAGCAACACCACCGGTTACATTTTGAATCGTTATTTGTCCAAGGTTTGTTCCTGTTGATGAATCACAAGTAATTGGAACGCTTGTAACGTTATAGGTAATTAAATCCGGCTGTGTGATTGTAATTGTTTCCGTGTCACTACAGCTATTTGCATCCGTTACTGTAATTACATAATTACCCGCTGTTAAACCTGCTGTTTGATTTCCATAATCTAACCCTGTAGTGGTATTTACAACAGAAATTACAAATGGAGCCGTTCCAACTGTGTTGTCTATAGTTATCGAGATGGCTCCTGAAGCTTCACCATGACATAAAATGTTTTGTGTTTGAATAACAGAAGTAATATTTGGTAATGTAATAGGCTGTATCGTATAAACACCCGATGTAAAAGGACAGCCTTGAGCATCTGTAAACAAGAATTGATAGGTTCCCGCAGTAGCTGTTTGATAACTCAAAGTGGTTCCAATTACCGCAGTTGAAGCTCCAAAAGCACCACCATTGATTGCAACTTGATATGTAAAAGGAGCCAATCCACCGGTAATTGAAGTTTCAATAAGAGCATCTGGCGTAGCAGTACAATCCAAACCTTTAACAATTGAAGTACTTGCCAACAATTGAGGTGTAATGGTTTGAGAAACCGTTGCGGTACAACCGAAAGAATCCGTTACAGTGATTGTATAGCTTCCGGGAGAAAGATTTGAAAATGTATTTGAGTTTTGATTTGGACCACCGTTAAAACTATATACAAATGGAGCAGTTCCACCGGTAACAGAGATCACCAAAGTAGCGGCATTTGTAGTGTCATAACAAATATCTGATGAAGCAGCAATGGAGGCCGTTAATGTTGGAGGAGTTGTTAAAGTAAATGTTGTGGAAACAACACATCCGTTTGCATCTGAAACTGAAATGATATAAGTTCCAGTCTGAGACAAGTTTCCAAAAGTGCCACTTGTTTGAGGCCCTACTACTGAAGCATTTGGTTGCGTTAACGTATATTGATAACTTCCCCACCCTCCTGTTGTACTGGCAACTACACTACCATTAGATAAACAAGTTACAGGACTAACTGTTTGTGCAAGGGCTAACGCACTTGCCGGTGCTGTAACAGCTACATTTGCTGTATTGGTACAGTTTGTTACTGTATCAGTAATAGTAATGGTATAGGTTGAAGCGGCTAATCCGGATAGTGGGATTGATGTTAAATTTGAGTTTGTTCCCGATGCTATTGTGGTTCCCAAAGTGTTTACAATACTATAATTATATGGATTGGTTGATGTAACAGTATATACAATCGAACCGTTTGAACCTCCAAAACATGTTATATTTGAAACCAATTGACCGGTTACATTAATTGGTGTAATAGGATTAATAGTATAATTTTCTTGATAAATACATCCGTTTGAATCCGTAATCAAAAAGGTATAAGTTCCTGAAGTTAAACCTGCAAATACCGGATTTGTCCCGTTGTTTGCTGCAACAGGAGCTATTATTTCATAGGTAAATGGTGCAGTTCCTCCAACAGTATTTACTGTTACAGATACTACTTGTGTCGGACAAGTTAAAGTGGTTGCAGTAAATGTAGCATCCGTTAATTGGTTGGGAGCAACAAATGCAATAGTATTTGTAGTTACAATACACCCATTGGCATCTTGAATATAAATCGTGTAATTACCCGAAGGAAGTCCTGCAAAATCAGACATTGCAGAAAAATTTATACCATCCAAACTGTAAAGATAAGGAGCAGTTCCTCCAGTTACACTTCCGGGCTGAATTCCGATGGCTCCCGCATTGGTAATACAAGTATAGTTTTGAGTTATTATGGCAGTTCCAGTTATTGTTGTAGGTTCTGTGATAGTAAAATTATCTGTAAAAACACACGTATTTGCTCCTTGTGTTTGGATAACATTTACGGTATAGTTTCCTGCAGGTAAATCGTTAAAGATTCCAGAGTTGTTTGTGGCAATAATTACATCTACTCCTGGAGGATCATTCGGGTCGGCGGGAACACCAGCAAGTTGAACGAGTTGGAAAGTAACTGCAAAACCATTTGAATTCGTAACCGTATAAATAATTGATCCTAAAGAACCGTTGCACTGTATATTTTGAGCAACAGAAGTGTATTCAACGTCTGAAGCAACACCAATTGTTACTGGATTAGAATTGGTGCTACAATTGTTTCCGTCAATAACAATAAAGATATAGGTTCCCGGAGCGGTTATTCCATCAAATATTCCATCAGTGTTAAAATCGGATCCAGTAGGATTTTGAGCTACACCATTAATGCTTCCAATAGCGTAAGAATAAGGAGAGTTTCCTCCCGATGCAACAACGGTTATTGTTCCTCCCGTACCACATCCAATGCTTTGCGTTAGTGTTGCAACAGCACTTAAATTATTTTGATTTGAAATGATAACAGTATCGGTAAATGAACAACCATCGTCTGTCGTAACAGTAACAGTATATGTTCCCGGATTTAAGTTATTAAACGTGTAATCATTATCTTGAAGCGGTCCAACAGCAATGGATACTGGACCAGATATTGAAAAATAATATTGAGGCACTACATTCAACGCTTGTAAGCGAATACTACCTAAACCATTACAGTCGGTACTTTGAGGAATCACATTAACTTGGAAATTGTTTTGTTGGATACCAATATTCGGCACTTCAAAAACACATCCGTCAACCACACCAATTTGTCTGATTTGTACAATATAAACTCCGGCCTGAGCAATTGTAAATATTGGATTATTTTGATACGGAACCAAAATGGTGTTTGTAGTTTGATTCACTAATTGAAATTCATAATCACTAGGTAAATTTGTAATGGTAATGGATCCCGGCGTGTTACAAATTAGGTTCGTTGTTGTATATTGAATGTCTAATAAGTTAGCAAATACATTAAAGTAAAAACGGGTAAAACAACCGTTTTGATAGTTTAAGGTCACTCGATATTGACCCGCAACAGTAGCGTTATAATTTGGACCCGTTCCAACGGTTGACCAACTACAAGCGGTGTTTTTGTTTGCACAATCATCAACGCCAACAGGAGGACAACTCGCTTCGTTTAGAACTTCCCAAACAATACTAACCGCGTCTGAATTGCTTATTTGAAGTAATCTACTGTCGTTTACACCACATAGAAATATTAAAGGTAATTCTTCACCATCATTCGGACATACCACCACTTCATCTGCAAATGGGATGATGGGATTGGTTTGAGTAGCACCAAATAAAGTAACATTGAATGTTTGTGTTATTCCAATACAAGGTGGTGCAGCAGTATTTACCACTGTATAAGTCCCAACAGAAGAAACAGTTACAGATTGATTGGTACCAATAACATCTCCGTTACTATTAGTCCATACATAAGCGATATAATCATTTGCAGCTGTTAATACGATAGAACTTCCACAAAGCACTTCATTGGTAGTAAAAATACAATCGTCAATATCAACCAAAAAGTTAGCAGGACCTGGCTGTCCGAAACCACAGCTATCCAAACCTGCAAAACTTGGGTCATCTGAAATGATATTACTGTTTAAAACACCTTGATAAGTTGTATAAGCTTGATTTTGAATAATGTTAGAACAAGCGTCTTCCAATTCACTACAAGTAGTAGCCACTTGAACTCTTATTCGAATGGTATATACCGGATCACCTATTTCTAATAGATTATCCGGAATACTGAACAAGAGTTCTTTAGTGGCAGGATTATAAGTGTAGGTCACCCCGGGAGCTCCACTTAAATCTACTGAAATTAAACTAGTATTTACCGGAAGGATGTCTCTAATTACGGAATTAGTAGAATCATCATTTCCAATATTTTGAAATGTAATTACATAATCAAGAAACTGCCCTAACGTAACATTGGTCCCTCCAATGTCTGTACCGGCAAGATCTTGAACTGTTTTTACTAAATTAATATCCGGTTCAATTACTTCAACATTAAACGCATTAAAGAACATAAAATAGGTGTCTTGCGTTGAAGTTATTTGTAATGTTGCAGCCGTAGAGTTGTTTGGTAAAACCAAATTTCCCGGATTTGCAATGGTTATAATATCCGAATCATAACCTAAAGTATTTCTACTGTTTGGAGTTCTGTCTAAGAATTCAACATCTTTTAAAGTTATTCTACTGTTAAAGAAATTATTGACTGGTTTTAAAGCTCCTGATAAATCGGTAAATGTTGGATTAGTTGAAGCTTTAAAACGCAATTGATCACCCGTAATTCTGTTATCTCCTTCCAAAGCAGCAGAAGCCAATTGTGCTCTAACCGGAAATGGTGGTGGCAATGTTGTAAATCCTGAATACTCAATATCTGTTGTTCCTATAGCGGCTCTAACCCCAGCAAAACCATCATAAGAAGTAATATATTTTCCCGGCATTTGTGGATTTTCATATACAAAGAAAACGGTCCATCCACCGGAAACTCCTCCCCCATTTAAAAACCCTTGAGTCGCTCTGATATTGGCCACGGTATATTCACCTTCCGGATTTGCCAAGCCGGTAACTAAACTTGTGATATCAGCATAACACGCATACGGACTGTTTGCAACAAAGTTTGGATCAGTAAAACCATCAAATAAAATTTGACCCGTAATGTCTTGATAAGCCCCTCCGGGAAGTTTTAATTTGATTTGATTGAAATTAGTAACCCTAATGCCATCTCCGTCACCGGCATTTGTTGAATAACCGGTGTTAAATCTATAGGTTGCAGACCAATACAATCCGGCATAAACAATTTTGTTACAACCTCCATTTGGTAAGGTTAAAACAGCACTACTAGAACTAAATGTTGACGCATCACCATCAATATCAACATATTGCATATTAAAATTGTCGTTATATTGTGATGTGTTTCCTAATGTGTTATAGGGAACATTGGGGCCATCAGTACTAGTTTGCCTGTTGACAATACTGTTGGCAATTAAAGTCATGTCACCTTTTAGATTATTTTCATATCTAACGGTAAACGGAACAGGAACTTGAGCATGGCTAACCAAGTTCAGTAAGAATAAGCAACTGATGAGTGCGATTCTTTTTGCAGTAGTAGGTAATTTTGGGGCTTTCATTGGGGTTTTTATTTAATATTGATATTCATGATCCAAATCGTGTCAAAGTAGGTGTTATCCACATTCGTGTAGTATGAAATTAGGGCATCATTCCATGTACTGTGTTTACGCAGATATACATACCTGAAATTGTTTTTCGGATTGGTAAAATAATTTGCTTTTACTCCTTGCTTGCGTAACTGATTTATAAAGTTATTTGCAGACGTAGGTTCAGGAAATACGTTGGCAATCACGTAAAATCCGGGTTCTTGATTCGCTATTTCTAAGTAATTTTTCTTAGCAGTTTCTCTTTGTTTTGTGGTTAGTTTTGAATAGTATTCTTTAATTTCATCATCGTTCAATGTAAAAGAAGGCTTGTTGGCAACAGTTTCTTTGTTTGAACTTGATTTCATGGCAGAAAGCTTAGAGTTTA
>JAUXNR010000562.1 GCA_030682755.1 Flavobacterium sp. | reverse complement strand
TTTCTTTAAAAGGTATATTGTAGACTTCTCTTCAATTAAGGTACAGGTAATTTTTAAGCTTTTGATAATCTTTTAAGTTAACGGGAGTTTTCAACACATAACCCCGTTGGCTACATTTACATTACTCCGATGATTCGTACTTTTCAATTGCACTTCTAAATTGAGAATCACATTCATCAGCAAAAGTTTTCTTGTTCTTAATTAAATCCGTGAATTTTTCAAAGATACTCTTGTAGACAATTTGATGAGCTTTGTGTGCAATATTTTCCTCTAAGTAATCATCCATTTCAAAGTCATTAGAAATTACCATTTCAAGCAAATTCATTAAATCATCTTTAGAAATTTTATCAATTTCTATCCATTTATCAGGTTGGTCTTTTTCTTGTTTGAGAAAAAACCCTTTATTATTTTCAATTTTTAAGTATTTCATATGCTTCAGATCTACGTTTATTATATTCGTCGTTGCCCGCTTCGAGACAATTTAGCATCATATCAAAGTTATCTATTTGTTCACCATTTACTGACTTCAAAATTTTGTCAAATGGATATCCTGAATAAGTTTTATATACAATTTCTCCATTCTCTATTTCTCGTTTTGTGCACGCAACATAATTTGGTTTGATTGATGCACCAACTGTGCTATTGTGTGTTACAATAATTACAGGTATTGATTTTGAGATTTCTCGAAGTAATGAATTGACTTCATTCTTGAGGAAAATATTATCAAACGATGATTCTGGTTCATCTATCAAAAGCATTTCATGTTTTAGTGCGTCGTTTATTTCATGTAGTAAATTAAACTCGGATCTTTCTCCACCAGAAACTGCAAAGCCTAATTTATTTAAAGTTTTATATTCTATATCAACGAAAAATTTATAAAGTTCTGTCTCTTCAATATCTAAACTTTGAAGTGATTTTAAAAACTTATATGGTGCATCATAGTTGGAAAAAGCCCCAGTTAAAGAAATTTGCCTTCTACAAACTTTTTTCAAATGAGTTGCACTGGTAAATTTTTTAGCATTGGCGACAATCTTAAAACCTCTGATTTCTTTTTTATCAATTTCCTTTTCTTCTTTGAGACTATTTACAATGCGAATGAATTTCTTGACCTTTTCTTTTTCAATTAAAATTCTATATAAATCAACGTCGGCTGGAATAGTTGATGAAGTTCTAAATTGTAATTCATCTTTAACTTTGGAAATGAGGTTATTTACCCAATCTCTTTTCAAATTAAGCTCCTCTAACTTTAGATATTCCCTCATTAAATCAATCTCTAATGCTTCTAAAGATTGTTCTACTATGTGTTTATTAATAATGTCTTTGTA
>JAUXNR010000557.1 GCA_030682755.1 Flavobacterium sp. | reverse complement strand
CCAAAATAATATATTGAGCTTGCGATCCAAATTTTGGAGCTGCAATTTTGAGCAAAAGAAAGTCTAATTTTGTTTTTTTCATGCCTTCTGCTAAGAAAAACCCTCCCAGAAACAGCCAGATTACGCCGTCTGACCAAGTTTGAACATACCTTTTAGCATCCATTGTGTTTTCTTGTCCCATAGTAAAAACAAGAAATCCTACAATTAAAATTCCAACAGCAAAAGGAGGGATTGCTTCGGTAATCCACAAACCAATTGCAAAAAATAACAAGAACATTACGTAATCTTGAGTGTTTGTGAATTCGACGTCTCGCAATGAAAAAGTTAAAACAATGGCAATCAAGGCTGAGAACAAAAAAAGAATTGTTCTGCTTTGCCGTGCAACTTTTAATTGAATCTTTGAGAGTTGCTTGATGGAATAATTTCTGGAATCTGACATACCTTCAATTTTTAACAAATTTAAGATGTTTTTTAGCGTATTAAACTGATGATTGTCATTTTTATTTTAACTAGTTACGCAAACGATTTCAAAGATAATTAGCTATTTTTGCACTATAAATGGATGATTTCTCTCCAAAAAGAAGGAATTGATAAGTTTAGTATTCAAAATTCTGCAGTATGTCAGTAGTAGAAAAAATCAGTTCAAAAGAGTTAATTTCACTTGAAGACCAGTATGGTGCTCATAATTACCATCCTTTACCCGTTGTGTTGAATAGGGGCGAAGGTGTATTTGTTTGGGATGTTGAAGGAAAAAAATATTATGATTTTCTTTCGGCTTATTCTGCCGTAAATCAAGGACATTGTCATCCAAAAATTATTAGTGCTTTGGTACATCAAGCACAAACGTTAACGCTTACTTCAAGAGCCTTTTACAATGATAAATTAGGTAAGTATGAGCAATTTATGACCAAGTTGTTTGGTTTTGACAAACTATTGCCCATGAATACCGGAGCAGAAGCTGTTGAAACAGCCATTAAAATTTGTAGAAAATGGGCTTATGAGAAAAAAGGTATTCCGGAGCATGAAGCAATCATTGTGGTTTGTGAGAATAATTTTCACGGAAGAACCACTACTATTATTTCGTTTTCCAATGATGAAAATGCCAGAAAGAATTTTGGCCCTTATACAGCCGGTTTTATTAAAATAGCCTATGATGATGTTGAAGCGTTTAAAAACATCTTAGAAACTACTAAAAACATAGCTGGAATCTTGGTGGAGCCAATTCAAGGTGAAGCAGGAGTTTATACACCGGCAGATGATTATTTGATGCAGATAAAAGACTTGTGTAACCAACATAATGTTTTGTTTATCGCTGACGAAATTCAAACCGGTATAGCAAGAACAGGATCATTATTGGCGGTTTGTGGCGATTGTACTTGTGAAGCTCAATGCGAAAGACAAGCTACCTATGCTACTCCGGATATTTTGATTTTAGGAAAAGCTGTTTCTGGTGGCGTTTATCCGGTTTCGGCAGTTTTGGCAAATGATGAAATCATGAATGTTATCAAACCGGGACAACACGGATCTACATTTGGCGGAAATCCTTTGGCAGCAGCTGTTGCAACAGCAGCGATGGAAGTGGTTGCAGAAGAAAAATTAGCTCAAAATGCCCGAAAATTAGGAAAACTATTCCGAGCAAAATTAAATGACTACATCAAAACCAGCACAATTGTATCGCTTGTACGAGGAAAAGGATTGTTGAATGCCATAGTAATCAATGATGACGAAGAAAGTTCAACAGCATGGGAAATTTGTATGAAATTGGCAGAAAACGGTTTGTTAGCCAAACCTACACATGGCAATATCATTCGATTTGCACCACCTTTGGTAATGACAGAAATACAATTGTTGGATTGTGTGTCCATTATCACTCAAACTTTAAAAGAATTTGAAAAATAGAAAAAGAAAACCACGCTCAAGGCGTGGTTTTTTATTCTTATTGGTTTTGAAGTTGTTCCATCAACATTCTGTATTGATCCATGCTTTCTTGGAAGCCTCCTGTTACAAGCAAATAAATCAACCAAATAACAAAAATGGAACTGATAATTAAACTTATTAAGTTTACTGTTTTCCATGTGTTTAATGAACCAATGTCATAAAGCTCTGGGTTTTCAGCATATAGTTTTTCATCTTTCTTGGCAAGATTTAATCCTATAAAGGCTAAGATAACACCGAGCACACCATTTGTACAACAACAACCCACAAAAGAGGTTAAGGCCAAAATGATAATGGCGGTTTGATTGGGTAATTTTTGTTTTTCCATACGATTTGATTTAGTTTAGTTTTTGGTTAAAGATATAATGCTTTATAAAAGTAAGAGCTAACCATCAATATCGCTGTAATTATGCCAAATGCAACAATTACTTTATGATAGTTTCTCGATTTGTCAATAAAACTGATTCCTGCAAATAGAAAAAAAAGAAGCAAAGTATAAATGGCCGGATACATATAAAACGCCTCTACAAATTCCCCTTTCAACAAAAGAGCAATTGCTCTTTGGATACCACAACCCATGCAGTCTATGCCAAAAAGTTTTTTACTCATACAAGGTAACATGTATTCTTCCATTCTGATTCAAATTTCGCTGACACAAGTTTACTAAAAATATTTTTCAATTTTATAAGTCTTCCATTTTTTTATTTGTTACTACCTTTGATAAAATTTGATACCATGAAAAAATTACTCATACTCTTAGTTATTGTTGCAGGTTTTTTTGCTTTGTATTTGCCTAAAGACAATTCCTTTTCTTTTTATTTTAAAATTTTTGCCATTGTTATTGTCATGATAGGAGTGATGCGATTGATGAATAAAGTGCCTAGTAAAAACCAAAAAGATAATCAAGATGATGTTGCATAAAGGTGATCATGTTTCTGTATTAGATGAAGCCATTGATGGTGTTGTGCTTTCAGTTTCAAATGATGAAGTTTTGATTGAAACCACAGATGGATTCACGATGACATATTTTGTCAACGAGTTGATTAAAACAAATGTTTCCAATGAGTTAAGTGGTTTTATATCAAGTGACAAATTACACAAAGCATTGCACGATAAAAAGGAGCCAATTAAACGCTCTTTTGTAAAAGAAAAGAAATCAAAACGGGATGAATTTGTGCTTGAAGTGGATTTACATATTGAAAAATTGGTGCCAAATAAAAGAGGTTTGTCCAATTATGACATCTTAACCATTCAGATGGAAAACGCCAAAAGGCAACTTGAATTTGCGATTTCTAAACGAATGCCCAAGGTGGTTTTTATTCACGGCGTTGGCGAGGGTGTTTTAAAATCGGAGTTGGATTTCTTGTTAGGCAGGTATGAAAACGTATCGTTTCAAGACGCAAATTATCAGAAATATGGCTCCGGAGCCACAGAAGTTTACATCAAGCAAAATGTGAAATAAGTTGTTAAGGCACTGTTGTAAGCACTCCAAGTTCGAATAAATCACCAAAAGTAAAGGTTGTGCCGTCTTTTGCAAAGACCACCTTTCGCAAGCGAATGGTGTGTTTAAATACGTTTTGTTGTAATGCTTGGTCAAATTCTTCTAAGGAACTTACTTCAATAATTCCACTAACATTGATTACGCCGTCATTTGCGATCCAATTTTCCAGTAAAGCCGGAGTGTTAGGGTTGGGTTGTGTGCAAAAAAACGTATCGGGAATCGGGATGATGGACTCATAAAGTTTATAAGTAACTACAGTGTTGTTTTGTCCGATTATAGCTGTTCTTGGTTCATTTTCTGAGGTGTTGCTGTTTTCGAACAATACCACATCAGTGTTGATGGTTATGGTTTGAGTGCCGGCATTTTTGTAAACAAAAGACAAGTTGGTTCCACAATTCTTGACAACAGCACTAGGGATGATAGTAGATGGAGGTGAGGCGGTTGTAACATAATTCCCTAACTGTAATTCTGCAAATAATTGTTGGTTGCCGTCACTTTTTTCAAACGTTGTGTTGATTAGTTTAATCAGGTGTGTGTATCCGGTTATCAAGGATTGTCCTGTTGCTTCGTTGGTTACTTTGTTTGCAAAAGTTTCAATTTCAATGATTCCGGAAGTTGCAATCCATTCTTCAGCAACTGTTGGTGATGCCGGCGGAATTGTGGTGCAAATAGTTTGTGCGGTTATCGTTCCGTTGTAAATTCGGTAGGTAACTTTGTTTTCAGATGAAATCTCAATAGTTCTTGGGTTTTCTGGTAGCGTTACTATGTTTGGGAAATTTGTAGCAGGTGTTTGAATTAACAACACTTCTCTTTGGTTGGTATAGTGAATAAAGAATTGATTGTTAGTACCTAAACAAGCGTTAGCGGTAATGTTGCTAAAATCGAAAGATTCTACATTAAAATCGCCATCAT
>JAUXNR010000555.1 GCA_030682755.1 Flavobacterium sp. | reverse complement strand
TGGAGCATATCTGGTTCATTTAGTGGAACACAAAGTAAAATTTTTATGGCGTTTCCATTTGATTCACCATACTGACACTTGGATTGATACCACTTCTGCCAATAGGCATCATCCCGGAGAAAGTGTGATTCGTTTTGCCTTCACCGTTTTAGGGGTTATCATCGTGGGAAGTCCCATGTGGATGGTATTTCTCTATCAATCACTCTCCGTAGTTTTTTCACAATTTAATCATGCCAACATACCACTACCAAAAAAATTAGATAAATTTTTGAGCTATTTTATCATCTCTCCTGACATGCATAAAGTGCATCACCATTATAAATTACCTTATACAGACAGCAATTATGGAAATATTTTTTCTGTATGGGATCGCCTTTTTGGAACGTATAAATATTTTGAACGCGAAAATATTGTTTATGGGGTTGACACACACATGAAACCCGAAGAAAACAATGAATTGGGAAGTTTGTTGAAAATTCCGTTTCAAAAACACCGAAGTCCGGAAAGTTAAAAATCAAAAAAAAACACCTCATTGACAACAAGTAATTAATTTTTTTACTACTATTGAATTAGAATTTGAACCCAAAAAAATTAAAAACAACATCAGTGCTTTTGAACTAATGAAAAAAAGTAAAAGAGTGGAATTGGATAACGAACAAATCGAACGCGTTATCAGCATGGCCCAAGAAGAAAAAAAACCTTTTGAGGTGATTAAAGCAGAATTTGGTATTTCTGAAAATGAAGTAACTGAAATCATGAGAAAAAAATTATCCAAAGACAATTTTGAACTTTGGAAAAAGAAAGTCACGGCAAGTAAACCAAAACCAAAACCCATAATTGATGATTTTGATGATTTGGACAGCAAATATTACATAAAAAACAAATTTGATTAACTAATTTTAACTCTTGTTCAGCAAGAGTTTTTTTATTTATACCGTTACTTTGTGAAGCTTAAGTTATGTGATATGCTTACACCAAAGAAAGAGTTTTCAGAAATAGAAATTGACAGAATCATTGAAATGGCTTGGGAAGACAGAACTCCTTTTGATGCCATCACTTTTCAATTTGGTATTTCAGAACAAGAAACCATCGAAATAATGCGACGTGAAATGAAGCGTTCCAGTTTCAAAATGTGGCGAGAACGCGTTCAAGGCAGAACCACCAAACATGCCAAATTGCGAATAAACGGAATTGACCGTTTTAAATGCACATTGCAAAGGCAAATTACACACAATAAAATCTCAAAACGATAGCTTGATTCATCCAAGGAACAAGGATAATAAAAAGGCATTCTGATTTTTTTTAGTATTTTTAATCCCTAATTAAAATGAAAAATGAAAAAATTACTTGTTCTAATTATAGTGTTTACAACCGTATTTATTCATGCTCAAGACATTACAGGCGACTGGAAAGGCTCACTAAAAGTCATGGGGACAGATTTGGGCCTGCATTTCAATTTCTACAAAACGGATGAAGGCTATTCCGGAACCATGAATGTGCCACAACAAAAAGCAACTGGAATACATTTAACTTCTGTGCGTTATGAAAATGAAACATTGTCTGTATTTATAGAAGATGCAACGATTACTTATACAGCAAAATTGAATGCAAATGGTGATTTTGACGGAACGTTCACGCAAAGAGGTCAAGAATTTAATTTGGTTTTAACCCGAGGAGCATTAGACGTTAAAAAACCAAACAGACCACAAGAACCAAAAGAACCATTTGATTATGAAATTGAAGAAGTAACTTTTGAAAATACGAAAGCCAATGCTACATTTTCAGGAACACTTACCTACCCAAAAAATAAAAAATCGTTTCCCACAGTAATTTTAATCTCAGGAAGCGGTCCGCAAGACAGAAATTCCGAAATTTTCAATCACAAACCATTTTGGGTCATAGCCGATTATTTAACCAAAAATGGCATTGGTGTTTTGAGATATGATGATCGTGGAGTTGCCAAATCCACCGGAAACAGAAAAACAGCCACCACGCATGATTTTGCTACAGATGTGGAAGCTGCCGTTGCCTTTTTAAAAACAAAAAAACAAATTGATTCCAAAAAAATTGGATTACTAGGTCACAGTGAAGGCGGCATGATAGCTCCAATTGTAGCCTCAAAAGACAAATCCATTGCATTTATTGTGTTATTAGCCGCTCCAGGAATTCCTTGTATAGAATTGTTAGAAGAGCAAGCCTACAGAATTGGAAAAGCAGCCGGCATGAATGAGGAAGAATTAACAACATCCAGAAAATTAAATGTAACCATTTACAATTTAGTAAAGAGTGACATCGATGATAATGCCTTGACCATCCAACTCAAAAAAGTTATGGATGAGAGTTTAAAAGACAACATGGCTTATCAAAATTTAAGTCAAGCAGAAAAAGAAAAAACGTTAGCTCAACAAACAGAAGGCATTACAGTGCCTTGGTTCAGAAGTTTTATGCGATTCATTCCCAGTGCATATATCGAAAAAGTTACTTGTCCGGTGTTTGCTTTAAATGGAGAAAAAGACCTGCAAGTGATTTCAAACACTAACCTTCCTGCTATTGCAACTGCATTAAAAAATGCAAAAAACAAAAACGGAATTACAAAAGAATACCCCAACTTAAACCATCTTTTTCAAGAAAGCAAAACCGGTAAAATTGAAGAATATGAAACCTTAGAACAAACTTTTTCTCCGCTAGTATTGGAAGATATAAAAAACTGGATTCTTGAATTAAAATAAATGCAACAAAAATATATTTACTATTCTTTGTAACAAAAAATGTAAATCCCTCACAAATAATTAAAATTTAAACCATGAAAAAATCATTCAAAACATTCTGTTTTGCAAATTTATTACTACTGCTTTCTGTTTCTTTTTCATTTGGACAATCCAAAACAAATGAAATTCAAGTGACAATGGATTTGGTTAACATCAACAAAGATCGTGTTGCAGTGACAGTTACGCCTCCAAAAATCAATACTAATGAAACTACTTTTTATGTTCCGAAAATAATTCCCGGCACCTATTCTGAAGACAATTATGGTAGATATCTGGACAACTTCAAAGCCTACGATGCTAAAGGAAAAGAACTTTCGGTTGCAAAAATGGACGAAAACTCTTGGGTCATCAAAGACGCAAAAAAACTAGCTAAAGTAGCTTATTTGGTAAATGACACATTTGATTCTGAAACCGGAACAGAATTTGGTCAAGGTGATATTTTCTCACCCGCCGGAACCAACATTGAAGAAGGCGTTAATTTTGTAATTAACAACCATGCCTTTGTGGGGTATTTCAAAGATTTAAAAGAATTACCTTATCGTTTGTCCATTACAAAACCTGAGAATTTGCACGGTGCAACTGCCATGGACAACTTGGATAAAAGTGCTACAAAAGATGTTTTTCTTGCTTCGCGATATGCAGAATTGGTAGACAATCCAATACTCTATACCAAGTCAAAATTTGTGACATTTATGGTGGAAGACATGGAAATCATTTTAAGTGTTTATTCGCCAAACAATCGCTATTCTGAAGCTGATTTTGCAGAAACCATGGAAACCATGATGAAAGCTCAAAAACGTTTTTTAGGTAAAATTGACAACACCAAACGCTATGCTATTTTGG
>JAUXNR010000553.1 GCA_030682755.1 Flavobacterium sp. | reverse complement strand
TCAAAATATTAGTAAATCCTACGGAACTCAAAAAGCTCTTGATGCTATTTCATTTTCTGTAAAACAAGGTGAAATTGTTGGCTTTTTGGGCCCAAATGGTGCCGGAAAATCTACTTTAATGAAGATTTTAACCACTTTTATTGCTGCTGATGAAGGCGAAGCTTCAGTATCTGGATTTGATGTTGAAAATTCAAAACAAGATGTTCAAAAAAGAGTGGGCTATCTTCCGGAACACAATCCGCTTTATCTTGATTTATATGTTCGTGAATATTTAGCTTTCAATGCAAATGTTTATAAAGTTTCTAAATCACGTATTCAAGAGGTGATTGAATTAACCGGTTTAACTCCTGAAAGTCATAAAAAAATTGGTCAATTGTCAAAAGGATATCGCCAACGTGTTGGTTTGGCTACTGCTTTATTACACAATCCTGAAGTTTTGATTTTGGATGAACCCACAACCGGATTGGACCCAAATCAATTGGTTGAAATTAGAGATTTGATTCGAAATATTGGAAACAACAAAACTGTTTTTCTTTCTACTCATATCATGCAGGAAGTTGAAGCGATTTGTGATCGGGTTATCATTATCAATCAAGGTAAAATTGTGACTGATAAAAAATTGGATAAATTAATTACAGAAGAGCAAGAGCAAATTATTGAAGTTGAATTTGATAAAACCATTTCAACTGACGATTTAAATGCTTTACCAAATTTAAAATCTGCTCTTAATACTCATGATAATACTTGGGAATTTACTTTTCTGACTTCAGAAGATATGCGTTCTAAGTTATTTGATTTTGCGGCAGAAAGAGGTTTAAAAACGCTTCAAATTCAGTTGAAAAGTAAAAATTTGGAAACCATTTTTAGAGAAAAAACTAAAAAATAAATCAATTCAAAATCAATCTACCCGTATAATGTTGTTGCACATTAATTAGAGGTGGGTTGTTTTTCAAAATTGCATTTCCAGTCCCATACAGATTTCCTTCAATAGATTGAATGGGATAAAGTTCAACATCATTACTTCCTCGATGGAATAATTGTATTGTTTGAGCCTGTAATTGTTCGCCTTTGAATTTTCCGTTTCCTGCATAAAAATTTAAACTTAATTCTGAACATGTTCCGTTGATGTAAAATGCAGAGGCATTATTACTTTCTATAACCAATTGAGAAACGCCTACATCAAAGAAAAAATCTCCTGTTCCTGCTGTTGAACCGTCGTCAATTGATATCAATCGTAGTGTTGGAAAGGTTACTATACCTATTGAACGAATGGGTTGTTCTGTTTTAGAATTTATATTGATAAGTGTTGGTGTAGTTATTGTAACGGTGGTTTTTCCATAATCTCTATTTAAATTACAATCCGTTTTATCCTCAAGATGTAATGTTCCCTCTTTTACCGTAACTTCAATGTTATCAATTAAGTTTTTTCCGGCTGAAACAATCACTTCAAAGTCATTTCCTTGCTTTATTATTACAGAAATTCCGGTTCCAACATAAATATTAAAAAAATCTTCCGTTTCAAAAACCTTTGAAACGAAACTTCCTGATTTTTTGAAACAATCTTCAGATAACGAACATCCCATCTGAATAAAAAGTACTGCAAGTAGTATAATTTTTTTTATCATAATTTATAGTCTTACTCCAACACCCCATTCTATTGCTTCTGCCTTTGCTCCATGCGATTTCAATGCCACACCGGTAAATAATTTTGGTGTTATATAATACTTCATTCCCAAACGTTGATAAACATCCATTTCTTCTCTAAATTGTTTGTAAACATAGATTCCCAATTGGGTTTCAATAGTTAATTTATTAATGAAAAGTTCATGCCCGGCAAAAACACCAACTCGCTTATAATCTGTATCCGGGTCAATTGGTTCCAACTCAGGAAACGCAATTGCTCTGTAAGCTATATATTCTTTTAAACTTTGTGTCAAAAATAATTCTGTTCCAAGTTGCAAGGCACTTTTTCTTCCAACTCGTTTGTCTAGATGAGTACTAAAATGATAAAATGGTTTTTGGCCACTTCCTACCACGCTACTTTCATTTACGCCAGTTCTAAAAGTAAAACTATAACGAATAGGTTCTTTAAATTTGGCAACTGAATCTACTTTTGGATATTCAAAAGGTTCATCTAAATTATAATTCAATCCTACATTTATTCCATATGTATTTATACCTCTATTTGGAGATTTAATCCTTCCATTAGAAAAATGCGTAAAAAATAATCCTGCTTGCAAACCAATTGGTCCTATTGTATAAGGTTTTTGATATTGAAGTAAAAAATAATTACTACTCATAAATCGAGAACCAAAAGCATTATTTTTGAAATTTAATTCTTTGTCATAAGGATTGGTTGTCATTGCAACACCCTGAGAAATTCGAAACATCAAATTTCGATTAAGAAAATAGAAATTATAATGAGCATTAATAGCAAAATTCCGGCCTAAGTATTGGTTTTCAAAGTCTTGAAATAGAAAAGAAACACCATAATCGGGATAATTATAAATGGAATGCCATTCTTTATTTCCGATAGTTTTAAAATTATAGCTTAGAATTAATCCTTGCGGATGACCCGTAATTAAATGGTTTATATCCGGCACATGATTGAGAATGTTACCATGAATATAATTCAAATCGAAATAACCATTGGTAGCTTTTTCTTGGCCAAAAGTCAATGAGCAAAATAATAAAAACCAAAAAACATGTCTAGGCATTCTTATTTTTTAAGAGTGGCAAATATAAACCAATATGTTTAGGAGTCAAATTTTTAAGTATATTCTCTAAAATATTTCTTTGGCAATTGCTTTAATATTTTCTGCTTTCCCCATGGAATAATAATGCAAAACCTGAATTCCTGAAGCCACTAAACCTTTAGATTGTTCCACGCACCATTCGATTCCGATTTGTTTTACGGCTTCGTTGTCTTTTGCTTTGACTACAGCCATAATCAAATCGTCCGGTAAATCAACTTTAAATCGATGCGGAATCAAATTCAGTTGCTTTTTGGTAGCAATAGGTTTTAATCCAGGTATAATTGGCACGTTTATTCCGGCTGCCCTGCATTTTGCAACAAAATCAAAAAATCGTTTATTGTCAAAAAACATTTGGGTAATAATGTAATCAGCTCCATTTTTTATTTTTTGTTTTAAAAAATGAATATCACTATCCACACTTGGAGCTTCCATGTGTTTTTCGGGATAACCGGCAACACCGATGCAGAAATTCGTACACGATGAATTTTGTAAATCTTCATCTAAATAAATTCCTTTATTTAAATTATGGATTTGCGTCACCAATTCAGAAGCATATTCATTTCCTTCTTTTTCAGGTCTGAAATAAATTTCGTTTTTTAATGCATCCCCACGCAATGCCACGACATTATCAATTCCTAAAAAATCTAAATCGATTAATAAGTTTTCGGTGTCTTCTTTTGTAAAACCGCCACACAAAATATGCGGAATGGCATCTACATCATATTTATTTTGAATTCCGGCACAAATTCCAACCGTTCCGGGACGCTTTTTTACAATTTTCTTTTGTAATAATCCGCTTGGTAATTCTTTGAATTCGTATTCCTCCCTATGATACGTTACATCTATAAATGGCGGATTAAATTCCATCAACGGATCAATTGAATCAAAAATAGATTGAATATTTTGACCTTTTAACGGAGGTAAAATTTCAAAGGAAAATAAAGGTTTGCCGTTGGCGTTTTCGATATGTTGGATTACTTTCATAATTTCGGTTGTCGGTTGTCGGTTGTCGGTTAACGGACAACAGACAACGGTTTTTACTCTGCTATATTAGGCGAAAGCCATTTCGTCGCCATTTCTAAACTGATGCTTCTTCGTTTGGCGTAATCTTCAACTTGGTCTTTTTTAATTTTTCCTAATCCGAAATACTTACTTTCCGGATGAGCAAAATAATAACCTGAAACCGATGCTGCAGGCCACATGGCCATACTTTCGGTTAATTTTACACCTATTTTTTCTTCTACATTTAATAGTTTCCAAATTGTAGGTTTTTCCAAATGATCAGGACAAGCGGGATAACCCGGAGCAGGACGAATCCCGGTGTAATTTTCTTTGATTAAATCCTCATTTGATAATTTTTCATCGGAAGCATAACCCCAAATTTCTTTTCGCACTTTTAGGTGTAAATATTCTGCGAAAGCTTCCGCTAATCGATCACCTAATGCTTTTACTAAGATGGAATTATAATCGTCTAATTGCTTCTCAAATTCTGATGCTTTTTCATCCACACCAAAGCCGGTTGTGACACAAAAACAGCCAATGTAATCTTGAATTCCGCTTTCTTTTGGAGCGATAAAATCGGCTAATGCAATATTTGGTGCACCGACTGTTTTTTGGGATTGTTGACGTAATGTGATAAAAACTGTAGAGACGTTGCATGCAACGTCTGTACCAATGATTATATCATCATCTATTGAATTCGCTGGAAAAATTCCAAGAATTCCTTTGGCAATTAACCATTTTTCGTTAACGATTTGTTTCAACATTTTTTGTGCATCTTCAAACAAATCAGAAGCTTGTTGTCCCACAATTTCATCGGTTAAAATAGCCGGGTATTTTCCGAATAATTCCCACGATTGAAAAAAGGGTGTCCAATCAATAAAATCAACTAATTCGTATAACTCAACTTCAACGGTTTTGGTTCCGATAAAATTAGGTTTTGATGGAATATAATTTTCCCAATCGAGTTGTAATTTATTTTTTCTTGCTTCGGTTATCGATAAGAAATTCTTTTCTCTACTCCTATTCAAATAACCTTCGCGAAGATGATCATAATCCTCTCGAACCGTTTTGGCGTAAGCTGTTTTTGTTTCAGGCTGTAATAAATTGGTTGCAACTGTTACCGCACGCGAAGCATCATTCACATGCACAACGGTTTCTTTATATTCTGGTGCAATTTTTACGGCGGTATGAGCACGAGAAGTCGTTGCACCACCTATCATAATTGGAATTTTGATGTTTAGCTTATCCATTTCTTTCGCCAAATAAACCATTTCATCCAACGATGGTGTAATCAATCCGCTCAAGCCTATAATATCAACATTTTCACGAATAGCCACTTCGATGATTTTTTCCGGCGGAACCATAACTCCCAAATCGATGATTTCAAAATTGTTGCAAGCTAAAACGACCGCAACTATATTTTTTCCAATATCGTGTACATCGCCTTTAACGGTTGCCATCAAGACTTTTCCGGCAGAAGACGAAGCGGTTGAATCTTTTTCTGCTTCAATAAATGGAAGTAGATAAGCTACTGCTTTTTTCATCACTCGGGCAGATTTAACTACTTGTGGTAAAAACATTTTTCCACTTCCGAATAAATCACCAACGACATTCATTCCTGCCATTAAATTGATTTCAATAACTTCGATGGCTTTTGTGGAATTTTTTCTGGCTTCTTCCACATCAATTTCGATGAATTCATCAATTCCTTTGACTAATGAATGGGTTAATCTTTCTTGAACAGAACCATTTCGCCACTCTTGTATGGCTTTTTCATTGACTTTGAAATCTCCCTTGTAACTCTCGGCTAAAGCCAAGAGTCGTTCGGTAGCATCTTCTCTTCGGTTTAATAAAACATCTTCAACGTGTTCTAATAATTTTTTGTCGATTTCATCATAAATTTCGAGCATTTCCGGATTCACAATTCCCATCGTCATTCCGTTTTGAATGGCGTGATATAGGAAAGCAGAATGCATCGCTTCACGTACTTTGTCGTTTCCACGGAAAGAAAAGGAAACGTTGCTCACACCGCCTGAAATATTAGCATGTGGTAGATTTTCACGAATCCATTTGGTGGCTCTGAAAAAATCTAATGCGTTTAATTTATGTTCTTCCATTCCGGTGGCAACCGGAAAAATATTTGGGTCGAAAATGATGTCCTCCGCTGGAAAACCAACTTTTTCGACTAATATATCGTAACTTCTTTTGCAAATTTCGATACGTCTTTCATAATTATCGGCTTGACCTTTTTCGTCAAAAGCCATCACGATGACAGCTGCTCCGTAACGTTTGATTAATTTGGCATGATGAATAAAGGTTTCTTCTCCTTCTTTTAACGAAATAGAATTGACGACTCCTTTTCCTTGAATGACTTTTAATCCCGCTTCGATGATTTCCCATTTGGAACTGTCAATCATCACCGGAACTCGTGCAATATCAGGTTCGGCAGCGATTAAATTTAGGAATTTGGTCATGGCATACACACCATCCAACATTCCTTCGTCCATATTGACGTCGATGATTTGGGCTCCACCTTCTACTTGATTTCGAGCAATATCCAGAGCTTCTTCGTATTTTTCTTCTTTGATTAAACGAAGAAATTTTCGCGAACCGGTGACGTTTGTTCGTTCGCCGACGTTAACGAAATTCGTTTCTGGAGTTATGATTAGCGGTTCGAGACCGGATAATTTTAAATATTTTTTACAATCAGCTTCTGCCATTTTATTTTTTTTTGCCACAAATTGCAAAATTTCACGAATTTATTTGGTAAAAATTAATGCAATTCAAGGTTTAAAGTTCTAGGTTTAAATTCCGAAGCTACTTCGGCGATTAATTTTATGTGTTCCGGAGTTGTGCCGCAACAACCACCAATGATATTGATTAAATTGTCTTGCAAATATTCACGAATTAACGCTTGCATTTCTTCCGGAGTTTGGTCGTATTGACCGAATGCATTGGGTAATCCGGCATTGGGATGAGCGGAAATATTGAGTTGGGTGTTGTGTGCTAATCGTTTTAAATAAGGTTTTAACTGATCTGCTCCTAACGCACAATTGAATCCGATGCTTAGTAATGGAATATGCGAAATCGAAATTAAAAAAGCTTCAACGGTTTGACCGGAAAGTGTTCGTCCGGAAGCATCCGTGATTGTTCCGGAAACCATAACCGGAATATCAATGTTTCGTTGTTCTTTGACTTCTTCGATTGCGAAAAGAGCAGCTTTGGCATTGAGTGTGTCGAAAATAGTTTCAACTAGCAAAACATCTGAACCACCGTCAATCAAAGCTTCGACTTGTTGTTTGTAGGCGATGCGTAAATCGTCGAATGTTACTGCACGAAATCCGGGGTCGTTTACGTCGGGACTCATGGATGCAGTTCGGTTGGTTGGTCCGATGGATCCGGCGAAAAAACGGGGTTTATCGGTGAATTCATCGGCAACTTCGCGGGCGATTTTGGCGGATTGATAGTTGAGTTCATACACCAAATCTTCGAGATGATAATCGGCCATTCCGATGGTGGTTCCGGAAAAAGTGTTTGTTTCTACGATATCAGCACCGGCTTCAAAATAGGCACGGTGAACGGCTTTTACGGCTTCGGGTTGGGTGATGGAAAGTAGGTCGTTGTTTCCTTTTAATGGATGTGGGAAATCTTTGAAACGTTCTCCGCGAAAATCTTCTTCGGAGAAATTGTTTCGTTGCAGCATTGTTCCCATCGCTCCGTCGAGGACGAGGATTCTTTCTTGTATGGCTTTTTCTATTTTTGACATTTTAATTTTTTTAACCGCAAAGTTCGCAAAGGGTTTTCGCAAAGTTCGCCAATATTGTTTGTTGCACTGACGCCTAGCCCCGATAGAAGTGGAAAGCCTTTTGCAGGATTGTTGCATTTTTTCTTGGCAAAAAAGAGCGACCAAAGGAAGCTCCTTTTTTGACTTAGAAAAAAGCAACAAGACAAAAAAGCTTGTAACGAATAGCGGGATTAGCTTCTAACTAAAAAATTATCAGGAAAATAGAGGAAATAAACGGGTTATCTGGTCTCGTTTTGTGAACGAGATAGAATGTAGCACCTTCTACAGTTGCAGGGTTGCTAAGCTTTCACAGGGTCTAGTCCCTCCGGCTTTCGTGATAACGATCAGTATGTGTATGAACGGGGCAAATATAATGAGTAATTTGGGAATATAGAATATTTTTCTGAATTTTATTAAAATTTATTGTTTGACAGAAAAATATTCTATAAATAATGAATTTTGTAATTATTTAATTGGCTACAATTAATTAAAAACAGATTCTTTTAACTTGATTTTATCGGCAATTTTGAGAATATCGCTCAAAACTCCTCGGGCTGTGACTTGTTTTCCGGCACCGGCTCCTTGAATAACGATGGGTATTTCACCATAGGATTTTGTATAAATTTCAATCAAATTATCGGCTCCTTTGAGTTGTCCGAGTGCTGAATTTTTTGGGGTT
>JAUXNR010000548.1 GCA_030682755.1 Flavobacterium sp. | reverse complement strand
AACGGAATGCCTGCTCCAATAAAAAATGCTAATACCATTGAAGCACTCAAGCCAAAAAACAAACTTTGCCAGATTTTGTTACGTTTAATCGGCTGACTCAAAAGCAGCTCGATAAACTCGGTACTGTTATATAAATAAATGGTTGTGAATAAAATAGACACCAACGGAACCGTAAATAAAATTACATTTAAAATAGTTAAAAGTCCTTTGGCACTATTGTCTTCTAAACCAAAAGCACTCCACGACAGTAGGCTTAAAACAATAGTATAGACTAAAACAATTTTGTTTTTTAAGATGTCTGTTAATATGATTTTAATGATTCTGTTCATTTTTTCTGTTTTAGAATACTCGCAATGGCTTTAGAAATCTTTGTTTCGTTGGTTTCTGTTTTCAAATCATCCACTTTTTTATGAAAATGAATGTTGCCTTCTTGCATAAAAATAATTTCGGTGACCAAATCGTCTAACTCACTTAACAAATGCGACGTAATTAAAATCAGCTTTCCTTTTTCTTTTTCCTTGATGATTTTATCTTTTAATATTTCAGAAGCTAACGGGTCTAAACCAGCCGTCGGTTCGTCTAAAATCAACACATCAGGATTGAATAAAAAAGCTAACGTGGCACTAACTTTTTGCGTGGTTCCTCCGGAAAGCGTTCGCATTTGTTTATCTGCCATTTTATCCAGTTCGAAACTATGCCATAATTCTTCATCCAATTCCTGATTGGTATTTCGAATGGCTTTAATCATTTCAACCACACCACCAATCGTCATCGTGTCAGGATATCTACCAATTTGCGGCATATAACCAATGGATGAACGGTATAAATATTCTTTTACAATACTTTTTTTATTAAATTTTATGGAACCACTGTCCGGTAAAACCATTCCTAAAATCGTTTTAATCAACGTGGTTTTTCCGCAACCATTCGGACCAATTAAAGCAATACATTCTCCCTTTTTACAGGAAAGTGAAACATCGCTGAGCACGTTTAACTTCCCGAATTTTTTAGTTAAATTTTTAATTTCTATCATAACTTAAGAGGCTTCATAAGCGGTGCTTTATCTACAAAATTATCGGGGGTGATACTGGGTAAAACCTTTTCGGATTTATCTAGTAACGTAATCATGAAACTGCGAAACAACAACATGGCGGAGGGATTTTTTTCTACCAAAACGGCAAATAAGCTCAGTGGATGATATGGCACATCGCCCAAACCGTCTCTGTTGATATCGTAGCCTTCATATTTATCCCAATAATTGTTGTTGAAGGTATTTAATACTAAACTTCCGTTGGTTCCCATATCAAAAGTATTGCCTTGAAAATTGTTGTTTACAATTTCATTGTCCATGCAACTGGCTTGAATTTTCATGGCCCAACCATTACCTTGGAAGACATTCTTTTCAATTTTAATGCGGTTGGTTCCTTCCATGTAAATCCCGGAGGTATTGTTTTTAAAATGGTTGGAATGAATATAACTGTCTGAAATTTCTTTTAATAAAAGTCCGTAGGAGGAGGCTCCCCAGTTTTCGTCAAAATAATTATTGATCATCGTTACCTTTTTAGAAAACATGACGGCCACTCCTGCCCCATTATTTCTGAAAATATTGGTGATATAGGAATCGTTGGAGGAAAACATAAAATGCAGTCCGTACCGAACATTATGGGTTGCAATATTTCTCCAAATAATTGAATCATAGACAAATTCCAAATAAATACCGTCACGATGTCCCCGAATGGTGTTGCCGATGATTTGCAAATCATTACTTTTCCAAGCGTGAATGCCATTGCCTATTTGTTGTTCTTCTTTTCCGTAAGCAATTATGGTATTATTTTTAACGATACAATTTCTACCGTTTTGGATGTAAATACCAAAGAAATTATCGTCGAGTTGATTGCCTTCAATCAGCACATAAGATTTGTTGTAAACTTTAATCCCACAAGGATCATCTAAGGCAGCATAACCGGAA
>JAUXNR010000547.1 GCA_030682755.1 Flavobacterium sp. | reverse complement strand
TTTCTTTGTTTCAATTTCATAAAAACTTCGCTCATTTTCATCATCAATTCACATTAAAAATGAATAATGGGACCAAGTCAATTTAAAAAATGAAAACAGTGTCTGCGTTTTTTGTGTTTCAAATTCCGAAGTAATACTCTGTGTTTCTTCATTATTAGAATTCCGCAACAGTGTCTCGGATTTTGAATAAATCAAATAAAAGTTTCTAATACGCTCCAAAGAGTCAACAGAAAACCCTTTCCCAAACTCCTTCGTCAATTCCTTAGAAAGTTCTTTTAAAACTTGTTTGCCATACGCTGCTCTTTCCTTTCCGTTTTGTACTTCTTCCACAATCATTCTGCCTATTTCAAAATAGGTATAAACCATTGTTGAGTTGATGGTACGAATAACTTGCTGTTGAGCATTTTTTAACAACGCAACAACTTGTTGAAACAGCACTTTATTTTGAATTTCTCCCGACAATTTTAAACTCTTAAACTTTTAAACCAACTTGAACTTTTAAATTTTAATTCTTCTCAATCGTATCCAACTCCACCTTCAAATTATTGATGATAAACTCCTGTCTATCCGGGGTGTTTTTACCCATATAAAATTCCAACAACGTTTCGATTGAAGTGGCTTTATCTAACATCACCGGATCTAATCGAATGCTTTCGCCAATAAAATTCTTGAATTCATCGGGCGAAATTTCTCCTAATCCTTTGAATCGGGTGATTTCAGGTTTTGGTTTTAATTTTTCGATGGCATCCACTCGTTCTTGTTCCGAATAACAATAGATGGTTTCCTTTTTATTTCGAACACGGAATAAAGGTGTTTGCAAAATATATAAATGCCCGTCTTTGATTAATTCCGGGAAAAATTGTAGGAAAAACGTAATCAACAACAACCGAATGTGCATACCATCCACATCGGCATCGGTAGCGATTACGATGTTGTTGTAACGCAAATCTTCCATCGATTCTTCGATGTTTAATGCGGCTTGCAATAAGTTGAATTCTTCGTTTTCATACACAATTTTTTTAGTCATTCCGTACGAATTCAAAGGCTTTCCTCGTAAACTAAATACCGCTTGTGTATTCACATCACGACTTTTAGTGATCGAACCCGAAGCCGAATCTCCCTCCGTGATAAAAAGCGTGCTTTCTAAACTTCTCGGATTTTTAGCATCGGTTAAATGAACACGGCAATCGCGTAATTTTTTATTGTGTAAACTTGCTTTCTTTGCTCTATCTTTCGCTAATTTTCGAATACCTGAAAGTTCTTTACGTTCACGTTCCGCTTGCAGAATTTTACGTAACAATAAATCGGCAACTTCCGGATTTTTATGTAAAAAATTATCGAGTTTTTTGGATATAAAATCATTGATGAAGGTACGCACCGTTGGACCATTCGGACCAATATCTGTTGAACCTAATTTGGTTTTAGTCTGACTTTCAAAAACCGGTTCTTCTACTTTCACTGCAATAGCGGAAACAATTGATTTTCTGATATCTGACGGATCAAAATCTTTTTTATAAAACTCACGAATGGTTTTCACAATCGATTCACGAAAAGCATTCAAATGCGTTCCTCCTTGAGTGGTATTTTGTCCGTTTACGAAGGAATGATACTCTTCGGAGTATTGCGATTTACTGTGTGTGATGGCAATTTCAATATCGTCACCTGAAAGATGAATGATTGGATAAATCATATCTTCTTCCGTAATATTTTCTTCCAATAAATCTTTTAAACCATTTTCGGAATAGTATTTTTCACCGTTGTAATAAATTGTTAATCCCGTATTGAGGTAACAATAATTTTTGAGCATTTTGATGATGTACTCATTACGGTATTTGTAGTTTTTAAAAATCGTTTCATCGGCAATAAACGCAACTTTGGTTCCGCGACGTTTGGTTGTTTCTTGAATGTCTTCTTCTAAGGTTAAATTTCCGGCAGAGAATTCAGCGGCTTTTTGTTGGTTGTCACGAACCGATTCTACACGGAAATAATTAGATAAAGCATTGACGGCTTTTGTCCCCACTCCGTTCAATCCAACTGATTTTTTGAAGGCTTTGGAATCGTATTTACCTCCGGTATTCATTTTTGAAACTACATCAACTACTTTTCCTAACGGAATTCCACGACCGTAATCTCGAACAGTGACCAATTTATCTTTTATGGTTACTTCGATGGTTTTTCCGGCACCCATTACGTATTCATCGATACAATTATCTAAGGTTTCTTTCAGCAGTATGTAGATACCGTCATCGGGCGAAGAACCATCACCCAATTTTCCGATATACATACCGGGTCGCATTCGGATGTGTTCTTTCCAATCGAGGGAACGAATATTGTCTTCGGTGTATTGATTTTGCTCTGACATAGCGGAAATATGGATTTTGTGCTAATATAGCGGATAAAGCAAAATTTTAAAAGAAATATGATTTAAAGTTATTAAGAAAAATATTGACAGAATCACAGTTGTCCGTTGTCGGTTGTCTGTTAACTGTTTTTATTGATAATGGTGAAAAATCCCTTTATCGGCTGGTGTCCAAAAGGCGGCTTTTAAATCTGCTTTTTTTAAGGCTTGATTTGCCCACGTATTGCAAGTGTAAAACAAATTGTAGGTTCGATGAGCTTCATAAAAACTATCATTTTTGCCATAGGTTGTGGCTTGAATAAAAATGGGATTTCCTATACTATCATACTGAAAACTAGATTCTATGAAGGTAATTAGCTTTTGATATTGTTCTTTAGAAATTTCAATTTTTACACAATTTTCTGTTTCCTGAATTTGTTTGTAAAACGTGGTGTGCATGGCCGAAGTTCCGAGGTTGAAAGCGGCTTTAAAAGCTGTGCTGAATTTTAAATCAGACCATTCCGGTGTGTCAAGATAAAAACCTTTGTCGCCCCAACCAAAAGCTAAATAGTGATGAGTTGAATCTTTTGATCTTATGTTTTCAAATTTTATTTTCTCCGACCAATCTTTCAAATCAGATTTTATTGGTAAAACCAAATCAGTATGAACGCCATTTGATTTGATGTATATGGTGTATTCTTTTTTATGTTCTGATTGATTTTTGTTCAAAGGAATAACAGATAAAACAAAGGCCGAAAGACCATAAATCAATAAAAAGGCAATAACAAACAAAACAAATCTCAATACAATTTTGAAAGTTGATTTTATAATTTTCATGTTTTTATTTTCTTTGGAATTACTTTGATTACTGCAAACGCAT
>JAUXNR010000546.1 GCA_030682755.1 Flavobacterium sp. | reverse complement strand
TTACCGGAAACCATTGGATCGCTAAGTTTCTGGTGTTCAGATTTTAAGTCTTCCAATCGGGCAAGATTCTCAGGCGAAGAAAAAATTAAATGTACTAAAGGACGATTCTCATAAGAACGTGCATATTCAACAATCATAGCTCTATCACTTAATTCAGCAATGGTTTCCATATATTTGATTAGCTGATCGTGACTCACCATCCAATCACCAACTTCATAACCCAAAACTTGTTTTGGAGTTGGAATATTGATGTCGTAATTTACATGTTTGGGTAAGTAATAATTTAAATCGGTTTGAGCAATTCCGAAGTTAATGGCCATAAAAAGGCCTAGTAAGCTAAAAAGGTTTCTCATAGGTTTGGTTTTTTTAATTGGTGAAAGTATTAAATTTTAGCGTTGGGTGTTTACTTTTGTGCCTAATTTAGAATAAAATCCAAATAAAAAGAAAAAATCCCCTAAAGTCAAAACGACTTTAAGGGATTCGACAGTTCAATCCTTTAGTGATAATTATTCCGCTTTACGGGCATCTTTAATACTACAACCAATGGCTTTTGTGAAATCAACCGCAGGCTTTTCGCCCTTTTTTAGTGCTGTAATAGCGTCTTCAACATACTTCTCCGTAACAGATGATGCATCTTTGTAATTATTGTCGATGGTACCGATATATGCAACATAAAAATCCTTTTGTTTTTTCTGAAGAAGATAAACATGAGGCGTCTTTGTTGCTCCGTATTGAGGATAAATAGTTTGGCCATCGTCGAAGAGGTAAGGAAAATTAAATCCTTTTTCTTCTGCCCTAACAATCATATTCTCAAAAGAATCAGCTGCATAATCTGATGGGTCGTTCGGATTAATCATAACAACAGGATATCCTTCTGTATTGAATTTATCAGCAAGTGCAATAATACGATCTTCGTAAGCCACGGAATAGGGGCAGTGGTTGCAGCTGAAAATCAGAATAAGGCCTTCTTCTTTATCATAGTCTTTTAAAGAAACCATAGTTCCATCCACATTTTTAAGAGTGAAACCTACAGCTTTATCGCCTACTGACAATCCCTGAGCAGAAGCCATAATGGGAAGTAAGAATAATAATAAGATTAGTTTTTTCATCGTTTTGTGTTTTTAATTTATAAATTTTTCAATTTCGGTTTTTAGTTCTTCGTAACTAAAAGAATGGCCATAAAATTGCCATTTTTCATTTCGATAAATTATAGTAGCTGGAATTGCACCTGACCAATCGGGATCAATTTTTGGTATCCAAGCATTCCCATCTGGATCGTCAAGAATGATGACATCTGCTGAAAGCTGAAGTTTAATTTTAAAATCCTCAACACGCTTAATAACTTCTTTACCAAAATCCAGACTTACCA
>JAUXNR010000536.1 GCA_030682755.1 Flavobacterium sp. | reverse complement strand
ACTCTCTAATGCGCTGTATTGCGATTTTGCTTTGTAATAAGTAGGCAATTTATCCATATTATACTGGTAGCGTATTTCCATACTTTTAATCATATAATCTAAAAGCAACAAATTATCATCGGCTATTTTTATTTTTTTATTTAAAACCAACCATTGATAATAATTTGTTTTTGCCAATGCTTTCAATTGATTAACTGTATAGTTTTTGTTTTCTTTTTCAACAGATGACATTGCATTCATAAGATTAAAATCAGCTTTTAACTTGGATGCATTGGGTATCATTTGCGTAACACCCAACATATAGTTTCCCATACCAGGGTTCATTTCATTTGCTTTCCACATTTTGGTATTGTAGGGCGTCATAAAAAAACCTGTTTCCACTTGAGGAGGCATCCAGCTTTTGGCTCCTTTTGCCGCCGCATCCATACTTTGAATTTCGGCATCATAAATTTTCAATTGTGGATTATTTGTTTTGATGGTATTCAATACATTATCCAAGGAAAGTGTTTGGGCTGCTAAATTGCTAGCGCTTAAAATCAAACAACTTATGGCTATATAAAATTTATTCTTTAACATCTATAAGTTCTATTTTACCTTTTGTTCTTAATTCTCGAAGTTTTACCATCTCAAAAACAATCGGTGTTACTAATAATACATAAATCGTGGAGGTAATGGTGCCTCCAATTAGTGGGACAGTGATGGGAAGCATTATATCTGATCCTGTTCCTGTTGCCCAAAGAATGGGGATTAGTCCAAATAATGAAACTGAAACAGTCATCAATTTTGGTCTTAACCTTTTGGCTGAACCATCAATAATATATTGTTTCAATATTTCTTCGGTTATGGTTTCCTTCGTGTTTCCGTACTTTTCTACCATTTTATTCATTGCTTCATTCAAATAGATGGTCATTAACATTGCCGTTTCGATTGCCATTCCAAACAGTGCAATAAAGCCAACGGCAACAGCAACGGATAAATTAATTCCATAAAAATAAACCATAAATATTCCTCCAATTAAAGCAAAGGGTACTGTAATCATCGTGATTAATGCCTCTTTCATCGAATGATACGTAAAATATAAAACAAGAAATATAATGACCACAACAATAGGCAGTATTAAACT
>JAUXNR010000535.1 GCA_030682755.1 Flavobacterium sp. | reverse complement strand
TACGGACTCAGAGTTGGTGTGGACATGTACAGATTAACACGAGCTTTTTATGATGATGATTACAAAGGGTTAGAACTAGTGGGTGATTTCCGTTTTACAAAAAAAATATATCTCGCTGCAGAATTGGGTAATGAAAACTATACCAAACAAGATGACCGCTTGAACTTTACTACAAAAGGCACCTATATAAAAGTTGGAGCAGATTATAATGTTTACGAAAACTGGTTGGATATGGAAAATTTAATCTACATCGGCGTTAGAGTTGGTGTGAGTTCCTTCAGTCAAACACTTAACTCCTATACAGTTTATACGCCTTATCCCTATTTTGGTGAATCGCCAACGATTCCTTCCGGTGAAAAATATGATGGCCTAAATGCCCAATGGGGAGAATTTGTCATGGGGATAAAAGCAGAATTGTTTTCAAACCTATATGCCGGATTTAGTGTGAGATTCAATCGCTTGTTCAACAACACTAAACCTTCGGAGTTTGATAATTTATATATCCCCGGATTCAACAGAACCTATGATGGCAATTTTGGAGTCGGATTTAACTATACCATCTCCTACTTCATTCCAATTTATAAAGTAAAAAAAACCGCTGAGAAAACTGAGAAATAATTATTTAATTTCCTTCACACCTTTAATAAACAGCCATTTCATATACAATTTAATTCCTTCGTTGGTTTTAACAGCTTGAAATTTTGGAGCCAATACCAAGGTGAGCATAAAAGCACCAATAGAAACCCAAATAGTCTCCATTCCGGTCAAATATCCAATCAATAAACGGAAAGGAATAAAAAAAACTATAAAAGAAATCAATTGATAAAAAAAAGCTTTTGCGTGTAAACTCATTGTTTAAATTTTATTCAAAAATACTAAATTAATCAGGATTCTTTAAAATCTATTTTTGAAATCGCACCAACTTTAAAACTTTATTTTACATTTACAATTAAATTTGTTTTGATTACTAAATGCCTAAAGTATGTTGTATAAAAGTTTAAACCTTCAATCTCCTAAAGTTAGTTTTCAAGAAGCTGTTATTAGGGGACTTGCTCCTGACAAGGGATTATATTTTCCTGAAGAAATTCCAACATTGGATGTTGAATTTATTAATTCAATAGAAAAATATTCTAATGCTGAAATTGCATTCACTGTTATAAAACCTTTTATTAACAACGAAATTCCTGATGAGGAATTAAAAAAAATTGTAACCGATACACTTTGTTTTGATTTTCCTTTAGTTGAAGTCGGACCAAATTGTTATTCGCTTGAATTGTTCCATGGTCCCACAATGGCGTTTAAGGATGTTGGTGCACGTTTTATGGCGAGGTGTTTGGCCTATTTCAACAAAACAAACAGTAACGCTAAAAACACAATATTGGTTGCTACTTCGGGTGATACGGGTGGAGCCGTTGCCAGTGGTTTTCTAAATGTTTCAGGAGTGGATGTCGTAATACTCTATCCTAGCGGAAAAGTGAGCGATGTACAGGAAAAACAACTCACCACTCTAGGCCAAAACATCACAGCTCTTGAAGTAGATGGCGTTTTTGACGATTGCCAAGACATGGTAAAAAAAGCATTTTTAGATACAGATTTTGAATCATTGCAATTAACTTCTGCAAACTCAATTAATGTAGCAAGATGGTTACCTCAAATGTTCTATTATTTTATTGCTTATAAAACCTTAAAAACAAAAGGTAAAGAAATCTATTTTTCTGTACCAAGTGGTAATTTTGGAAATATCTGTTCCGGATTATTAGCAAAAAAAATGGGATTGCCAATATCCGGATTTATTGCTGCCACAAACAGCAATGACACTGTTCCAAGATTCATGGGAGATGGTAACTATGCTCCAAAACAATCCATTGCAACCATTTCAAATGCCATGGACGTTGGAAACCCAAGTAATTTTATTAGAATCCTGGAATTATATCAAAACAACTTTGCTGAATTGAGTAAAGACTTTTCATCAGTAAGTTTTTCAGATTCAGAAACAAGGGAAGCCATGAAATCTATTCACAAGAATTTTAATTATATAGTTGAACCTCATGGTGCCGTTGGGTTTTTAGGTTTACAAAATAAACTCAAAAACAATGCGAATGCAATTGGTGTGTTTTTAGAAACTGCTCATCCAGTAAAATTCTTAGAAACCGTTGAACCAACATTAAATTATAAAGTAAAAATACCCCAATCAATTCAAGAAATTTTATCTAAAGAAAAAAAGAGTATTAAAATTAAATCGTACGAACAACTAAAATCGTATTTACTTTCAAGATAACATTTTATGAATAAGAAAGTTTTTATAAAAAGAAATTGAAAACAAACTAATGCACAATAAAATTTTTATATTTGAGTAATGAGAAGAAAACCTAATATAATTACTTTTTTATTTATTCTTATTTCACTTTTCTTGGCTGTAATATGGCACAAGGCATTATTATACCATTCTCCCAATGTCCCAAAAGAATTTGTATCCTATCATTTTTTAAAAGATGTGTTGTTCATTTTTTTTACGGGTTTTATACTTCGTTTTGTAATTGTAAACAATGACAGAAAAAACGAAGCGATTATGGAGCAGCTTCAAAGAAATAATCAAGAAATCAGTGACTCCATTGAACGTTATAACATCGTAGCAAAAGCAACTAGTGATACCATTTGGGATTGGAAAATTCAAGAAGATGAATTTGTTTGGAATAAAGGAATTCAAGGTGTTTTTGGATATAAAAGTGAAGATGTAGGCAAGACCTCAAAATGGTGGTTTGATAGAATTCATCCGGAAGACAGTCTAAAAATGTCTGTTAAACTCTATTCTTTTTTAGAACAAAAAACCGAACGTTGGCAAGATGAATACCGGTTCATGTGTTCTGACGGTTCATACAGATATGTATTTGATAGAGGTTTTTTAGTAAAAGATGAAAATGGAAAAGCAATTCGAATGATTGGAGCCATTCAAGATATTACCAAACAAAAAGAAGAAGAACAGCTATTAAAATTATTGGAAACAGTAATTACACAAACCAAAGATGCTGTGGTAATAACAGATACTGATATTACAAAAAATGAAATGCCGAAAATTATCTTTGTTAACCCTGCCTTCACAAAAATGACAGGATACAAACCAAAAGAAGTCATCGGGAAATCTACTTCAATATTAACCGGAACCAAATCAGATGCAAACGAACTTGAAAAATTATTTCAATCCATAAAATCAGTATCAGAATGTTTTATTGAAACTATAAGTTATAAAAAAAATGGAGAAGAATATTGGGTTAATTTTTCTATGATTCCAATTTTCAACAAAGATGGTGCACACACCCATTGGATTTCTATTCAAAGAGATATTACCGAAACTAAAAACCAAGAAAAAGAAAAAGAACAACTCATTAGAGAATTAACACAAAACAATAAAGACTTAAAACAATTCTCTTATATAACGTCTCATAATTTTAGAGCACCACTTTCCAACTTAACCGGATTATTAAATTTATTGGAAGATATACCGATTGAAAACGAAGAATTAAAAGAAATTTTAAACGGATTCAATAAATCAACAAAATTATTAAATGACACCATTAACGATTTAGTTAAAGTTGTAATCATTAAAGACAATCCTTCCATTCAAAAAGAAGAAGTAATAGTCAGTGAAGTTTTTGAAAATGTATTTTTTCAATTGAACAATCAGATAAATCTTCACAAGCCAACACTTAAAATTGAAATTGACCAAAACGCTGTTCTTCAAATAAATAAAGCCTATTTAGAAAGTATTATTTTAAATTTAGTGACCAATGCAATTAAATACCGATCATTAGAAAGAAAATTAAAAATTACAATAAAAGTTTTTAAAAAGGAAAATAACGTACATTTAGAAATTGCTGACAACGGAATTGGAATTGACATGGAAAAAAACAAAGATCAAATTTTTGGACTTTACCAACGATTTCATAATTATCCGGACAGCAAAGGACTTGGTTTGTATTTAGTAAAATCACAAGTCGAAGCAATGGGTGGTTCCATAACTGTTACCAGTATCGTTAACAAAGGAACTACTTTTACCATCAC
>JAUXNR010000533.1 GCA_030682755.1 Flavobacterium sp. | reverse complement strand
ATTCTTTTTCCTCATTTTGTATCGCATTCGATATATCAAACAAAAGATCGTTCACGTGTTTTTCTTCCCATGCATAATCTCTTTGGTATTTTGGAACTATTAGCCCCTTTAGTTTTAAATATTGACCTATTCCCTTTAGAGATATATTAATCTTATCTAATTGACTCATTTTAAGTGTTTTTTTATTATTGTGGCTAACTTATATATACCCGCTACAAAGTATCGCCTATACATACAAATTCAGGTAGATAGCCGCCACGCAATTGCGTATTTTTATCAAATATACTATTTATTTATATTCCTACAAATCATCAAACGGTCTTTTTATCTGTTCAATACCTTTAGTACTCAAATGGTTATAAATCATAGTTGTTTTTAAACTACTATCATCTATTAAATCTTGAAGTTAACCCAAATCAGTACCATGCTCTGGCAAACAGATAAATAATTAAAAAACTAAAAAATCAAATAATCAAAAAATTTAAAAGAATCAAAAAACTTAAAAGAATCAAAAAACTTAAAAGAATTAAAAAAACTAAAAAATCAAAAAAACTTCGTAAAACCTTCGCTCCAATTCAAGAAACACCACCAAAACCCGCAACCCGCAACCCGCAACAAAGCCTAACATTCCCGCTATCGAGATTGCCATCCCGTCACAAAAGCCAAACGTTCCTGCCATCGAGATTGCCATCCCGTAACAAAAGCCAAACGTCCCTGCAACAAAGCCTCCCAATCCGTCAACAAAGTCAAACGTCCGCATAGAAAAGCCTCCAAACCCGTTAACAAAGCCTAACATCCCCGCTACCAAGCTTTCCAACCCGGAATAAGACAAACCCAAAAAATTCCCTATCTTTAAAAAAAAATCCCCGTGCAAACCCAATCCCAAATAGCCATAATAGGTGGCGGCTTAGCAGGCCTCACTGCCGCCATACACCTTGCCCAAAAAGGATGCACCGTAACCCTGTTTGAAAAAAACAACTACCCAAAACACAAAGTCTGCGGCGAGTTCATCTCAAACGAAGTGCTCCCATACCTCAACCAACTCGGCATAAACATAGAAGCCCTGCAACCCACACACATCAACCAAACCAGCATATCCATTCCCTCCGGAAAAACACTTCACACCAAGTTGCCTTTAGGAGGCTTCGGCATCAGCCGTTACACCTTAGACAACCACCTTTATAAAATTGCCCTGCAACACGGCGTTACCATCATAAACCAAAACGTCATAAACACAGGTTTTAAAAACAACCAAAGCACCCTCACCACAGAAACCGGAGCCACACACACCGCAACCGTGCTCCTCGGAGCCTTCGGCAAACGCTCCAACCTTGACACTGCCTTACACCGAAAGTTCATCAAACAAAAGTCACCATGGCTTGCCGTAAAAGCACATTACAGCGGCAATTTCCCAAACAACCTTGTGGCGTTACACAACTTTCAAGGAGGCTATTGCGGCATTTCCAAAGTAGAAAACAACAGCATAAACATCTGTTACCTTGTGCAATACAACACCTTCAAGCAATTCAAAAACATCCCCGAGTTTGAAGAAATAATTCTAAAGCAAAACCCAAACCTAAAAGCCATTTTAGAAAACGCCACCATGCTTTTCATAAAACCCTTAACCATAAGCCAAATCTCCTTTGAACATAAAAACCAAGTAGAAAACCACATCCTCATGCTCGGCGACACTGCCGGATTAATACACCCCTTATGCGGAAACGGCATGGCAATGGCCATTCACAGTGCCAAAATCGCCAGCGAATGCACCCTTGAATTCCTTAACCACAACATAAACCGCCAAACCTTTGAAAACAACTACACCAACCAATGGAACCACCACTTCAAATCCAGAATACAAATGGGAAAATTACTCTCAAAGTTGCTTCTCAATCCTTTTTTTAGCCAACTCGTAATGAGAATGTTGCTAACGTTTCCTAAATTAGTACCCTATATCATTACCAAAACACACGGCAAACCCATAACGGAATGAACCTAAGCACCACATACAGATCCCAAGCCGACGAATTGATGGATGACTTCAACCTCAAAGGAAAAGAACTCCAAGAAGCCCTGGATAAGATCGCTACAATAAACCGCCTATTGGGAGGAAACAAGCTCACGCTCCAAGGTGTCCGAAAATTGCTCCACAACCAGACCAACCAAACCCTCACCATCCTTGACGTTGGCTGCGGCAACGGAGACATGCTCAGAACCCTCGCCAAATATGCCAAACAAAACAACATCACCCTCAACCTTATCGGAATAGATGCCAATGCTTTCACCATAAACTATGCACAAAGCCTGTCTGAAAGCTATCCCAACATAAGTTACCACTGCCAAGACATATTCTCAGAAGACTTCAATCAAGTAACCTGCGATATCCTCTTGTGCACCTTAACCTTACACCATTTTCAAAACAACCAAATAGAAACCTTACTCCGGCAGTTCACCAAACAAAGTCGGGTAGGAGTAGTCATCAACGACCTCCACAGAAGCAAGCTCGCCTACAGGCTCTTCCAACTCATCGGATTCCTGTTCCAACTCAACTCCATGTCCCGCCAAGACGGATTAACCTCCATCCTCCGCGGTTTCAAAAAGAAAGAATTAAAGGCTTTCGCCAAAAACACCAACGCCACCAAACAAACCATCCACTGGAAATGGGCCTTTCGCTACCAATGGATCATTTGGAAATAACATATAGAGAGAGATAAAATTAATACCATATAAGTCATATAATAAATTAATTAATCATTGAAATAAAAGCAAAACAAAAGCAAAAGCAGAACCGAGATATAGAATTACGAAACAAACTTGATCGTCCACAACTATGTTTTCCTAAGTCAAAAGCGAAGCGACTTATGCGAACTCAAAATCCTATGTATCTATGTGGTAAAAAAATAAATTGTATTTAATAATCATACTT
>JAUXNR010000530.1 GCA_030682755.1 Flavobacterium sp. | reverse complement strand
AAAAAGACAATGTTACCTATTAAATTAAAATTAGGATACAATGTCTTCTTCATGAAATTTTTATTGATTTCTTTTATAAAATTCTTATTCAAGGTAGGTGTAAAATGTTCATTTGCAATCAAAATAGAATCATTTTTGTGTTTACTAATATAATTGTTTTTAATAATTGATGATTTTACAAACCAGAGCTTTTGTTGTTTATCATTTTCATCTATACCTTTAATTCTTTCAACAACAATTAAAGTGTCTGTAGTCAATTTTGTAATCTCATAGCCAGATTCCAATGAAGTTCGAATAAAATTATCTTCTAATTTATATTCAAAACAATTTTCTATATAAGAATTTATAGGATCATGATCCATGCAAAGTCTATGGGTTGAAATTTGCCACATGTAAAATTTTGAAGATGAAAATGTTTCTGATACATTCTTGCTCCCATCAATCATTCTATTTTTTACTTTTACCCATTCACCAGTTAAGTAATCACTATTGATTTGTGAATTTGCAGCACTAGTAAATAAGAGAAAAATTATTGAAAAATATTTATACATATTGTTTTCATAATTACGGATATCGTTAGTCCTTCTAAAAACCCACCATCAAACCAACTTAAATGCATTATAAAGTAAATATATTAGTTTTAACTTACTATAAAAACTCTTTTATAAAAAACAGCAGTAAAATTTTCAAAAAGAAAAAGACTATAAGCTAGTAAATCCTCAAAATATATAACCAACTTTC
The DNA here is from genome assembly GCA_030682755.1 of Flavobacterium sp. Taxonomy (GTDB): domain Bacteria; phylum Bacteroidota; class Bacteroidia; order Flavobacteriales; family Flavobacteriaceae; genus Flavobacterium. The sequence goes on along the minus strand of JAUXNR010000530.1, from coordinate 3,422 downwards.
CCTCACCTTCAAAATCCCCACCCCCTTTGTCATTCCGCGGGATGTCAAAGACGAAATAGGAACCTCCTACGAAGTAGGCAGTAACCCACACCCACTTTGTCATTCCGCGGGATGTCGAAAACGAAATTTTATCCCACCTCGGCGGAAGCAACCTCCTGCAAAGCAGGCAGCAACATTACTTGGCTCTTTCTACTTTGACTATAAGGTTTTAAGAATTTTTTCCAACCATTAAATCCATTTTATTTGTCGTCATAACAGAACATTTATTTTATAAACGTTTAGCTTCTTTGTCTTTCAGAGAAAAAAAACTAACAATACAACCCAAAACTAGTCCGCCAAGTAAATAGTATTCAAAGTTTAAATTCTCAACACCAAATGAGTTGTATATAGTTTCACCTGATTGAGTTTTTAAATTTGTCAGTCTGATAAAAAACTGTTGTCTTAATACGATTGAAATAGTCATAAAAAAGATAACAATCAAGCCACTAAACATTCTTCGCTTTGTTTTTTCAATTCGTCCAAGTCGCCAAGTCAAATAAAGTAATATAGGCATAAGCCCAATTACTATTGAGAAAAATAGTGCAAGCTTAAATTGACTTCCTATTTCTGTCGTTTTATATTGAAGGTTTTCGATTTTTGGCATTAATAATTCGAAAAGTTTTCCAAATTGGGTAAATGTAAAAATGAATAATACTAAAGATGTAAAAATTGTTAGTCTTAATGTTGTTTTATTGTTTGCCATTTATTTAGATGTATTTGCGGTCTGTATTTTTTATGCTTACTTATAACGGTTTTCTGGTTAGCGATCTGGCGGATTAAGAAATCCAACCCTCCATTATCACAAACTGCTCTTAACAGACCTATTTCAATTTGTGAAGAATAAACTCCATTGAACTAAAGTTTACGAATTTCAATTGTCCCCTTCAATGGAGATAAGCCTGAAAACATATCCATATAAAATTTAGCGTTTGTTACAACACCATTTGTTAAATCAACAATGTATTTTCCGGTAAATTTTCTTGTCATTTTCATATCACTCATACTCTTATCAAGTGACTCAAAATTCATTTCAGCATCAATAATAGCAACATTTGTATCAAGATTTATAAAGTCACATACATACTCAACATTTATATTGTCAAAAAACATATCTGGTTTTGCTGTTTTTATAGCATTCCATCTACTTCCTTCTTTTAGTAACTTTTTTGGAAACTCAACAACAAATAAATCTGTATTAATAATTTGTTTAGGTAAATTATCCTTATCCGTAGATTCTCCTTGAAAATTATACTGTCTGGTGTATGAAGATTTAATAAATTCATGATATCCAAGATCTTCACCATCGCTAGAAATACCATTTAAATTGACAATTTCAACCCTCATAGTATTGAGATTGTTTGCTACAGTAAAATCCATATCCAAAATCCCTATAAGATTCAATTGACTGGATTTCATTTCATATTCATAAGTTATTTTTTCCTTTGGTTGAAAAATTACATGTACTTCATTTGAATTTTGTCCACAACCAACAAAGAAGTGAAAAATAAAGAACAATGTGATGAATGATTTCATGAAAGATGAATTAATAGTTTTGATAAATTAATAGTGTGTTGCTCAAATAAATGCTTTTTTTTGGTATTCTGATAACCTCCCCACGGTGTTACCACACGTTTTTATAATTTTTCCATTTCTCCAAATCCATATGTTCTATCAGAAAGGTTTGAATAATAGACATAATTTCCATTTTCAAGAACATCAATTATTTTGACATCTATTTTCTGTCCAATTAAATATTCATATTCTGGTTTTGAAACTTTTAAGTAAGTCAGAACATAATTACAAGGTGAAATCCATTCAATTTTGTAAACTGATTTAGAGTCTTTTGTTTTCTCAATTTGTTTCCGCTTCCGCCTTTTAATTTTCACGTCTCGATATTCAGGATTTGTATATCGGTATTTTCCTTTTCCAAATTCCGAAACACAATTAGAATCCGTTTCAGTCATAGACTCATATTTTGAATTCACAAGGGTAAATGGATAGTCGAAACATTGGTTTCTAAATTTACTTCCTGGTAGAAAGTCAATTCCTTTCCGATATTCAATAATCTGTTGGATTATGTCTTTGTTTTTATAAGTCGTTCTTTTTGGAATTTCAGTTACAGAGATTGTTTCTCCATTTTCTCCAATGCAAATTTCCACATAAAGATTTTCAACAACTTCCACGTCATTGACGAAAAAGTATTGCTGAATTTGACAAAAAGTCAGAGAGGATTGTAAAATCAAAATCAGAAATATTGTTTTTCTCATAGTTTTGGTCTAATGTGTGATAACCTTCCCAGGCTTTACGATTGTTGCCGACTAAACATGCCCAAAACTTTCGGCTAAAAACTTAACTCAAAGACACAAAACCAACTTTAAATTAAGCCCAAAACCAGCCATTACCAAAAACCTGTTACCGCTAGTTTTTATTATCCATTAAGGAACTCAGAAATTTGCTTATTCATATCTGGAATTTTATTTTTCATAACATCCCAAACAATTGTGTAATTAACTCCAATATAGTCATGAATTAATCTGTCACGCATTCCAGCCATATCTTTCCATGGAATAGTCTTCCTTTTAACTTTGAAATCAGCCGGAATTTTCTTTGTAGCTTATCCAATAATTTCCAAACTTCTTACAACGGCTCTTTTTAAAGTTTCATCTTTCATGAAATCTTCAAACGATAAGTTTTGGCTAACAGAAATGATATATAAGCATTCGTCATGAATATGTCTAAGATATTCTTTTGGCTCTTTAAACATATTCAACTTCATTTAAGATTTTAGGACCAATATATGGACTCAAACCATTCTTGGTGACAACTTCAATTTTTTCGTTTTTAAAGATTTTTTCAAATAAATCATAAACAGCCATATAGTTGTCAAAGTTTTCTTTTTCAGGTTCAAAATCAATCAGTAAATCAATATCACTTTCGCTTGATTGTTCTTTACGAATATAGGAACCAAATAAGCCAACATTTCGAATACCAAATTTCGAAAGCTTTAGCTTATTAGTTTTTAGCTTTTTTAATATGTTTTCTTTTGTTGTCATTTCAAACTTTTTTCAAATATACAAAAGTTAGTCTTTTGAAACTCAGGTCGTCAAAAATTAGGGGTAACGTAATGTAGAAATGAATAATTTTTTAGCTCAAAAAATTTGGATTTGATCTTGGAATACCTTTAGATGAAGTCAGGGTTTTTCAGCACTAAACTTCATTAAATGCACAAAGCTTGACCTGCCTGCCGGCAGGCAGGTTTAACCACTGAACCGCCACTTTTGGGTAGGTGCTGTGCTTGTTGCACAACTCCCCAAATATACCAAAAAAATCTTGCAAAAAAGATTCACTTTTTGTAATTTTAGTCATGCAAGGAAAAAAAGAAC
>JAUXNR010000528.1 GCA_030682755.1 Flavobacterium sp. | reverse complement strand
CCGTCAACGATTGAAACGTTGACGGAGTTTACTTTTTAGTATTTCATTCCTCTTTTTGCCCCATCATCATTAGATACGCTTTTAAAAAAGCGTCAATCTCACCATTCATCACGCCTTCCACATCACTGGTTTCTTGTCCGGTTCTAACGTCTTTGACCAATTTATAGGGTTGCATAACATAGTTTCGGATTTGGGAACCCCATTCAATTTTCATTTTTCCGGCTTCGATATCGGCTCGTTGAGCCATCTGTTTTTTGAGTTCAATTTCATATAGCTGTGAACGTAACATTTGCATGGCACGTACTCGGTTATCTTGTTGGGAACGGGTTTCAGAACATTGAATTTGAATTCCGGTTGGCTTGTGAAACAATTGTACTTTGGTTTCCACTTTGTTCACATTCTGACCTCCGGCACCACTGGATCTGGAAGTAATGATTTCTAAATCAGCCGGATTAATATCAATTTCAATCGTATCATCCACCAGCGGATATACATAAACGGATGCAAAAGAAGTATGGCGTTTGGCATTGCTGTCAAAAGGGGAGATACGCACCAAGCGATGCACCCCGTTTTCACCTTTTAAATAACCAAAAGCATAATCGCCCTCAATTTCTAAGGTAACGGTTTTAATTCCGGCCACATCTCCTTCCTGAAAGTTCAATTCTTTGATTTTGTATCCTTCTTTTTCGGCCCACATCAAATACATTCGCATCAGCATTGAGGCCCAATCACAACTTTCAGTACCTCCGGCTCCGGCTGTTATTTGTAATACGGCACTCATGCTGTCTCCTTCTTCGGAAAGCATGTTCTTAAACTCTAAATTTTCAATTAAAGCATTGGTTTGTTCAAAGATGGTATCCACTTCCTCTTCAGTAGCATCACCGTCTTTATAAAATTCGAAGACCATTTGGAGTTCTTCTGCAAGATTCAATCCTCTCTGATAATCTTCTACCCATTTCTTTTTGGAACGCAAATCGTGGACAACAATTTCAGCTTCTTTGGGATTGTTCCAAAAATTAGGATCAAAGGTTTTTTCCTCTTCGTTTGTGATTTCAATTAACTTCTTATCGATGTCAAAGATACCTCCTCAACGCACCAAGACGTTCTATAATACCTTTTATTTGTTCGGTATTTGTCATAATTATTGTAGTTTTGTTTGCAAATGTAGGAACAAGTCGTGACTTGTCCTAATTGTGAAAATGAAATAATTATTGTAGGGACAGGTCGCGACTTGACCGTACTAGAATGAAATAAAAAAATTAAAATTTAATGGAAATTAATTTAATTAGTGATACGGTTACCAAACCAACCCTGGATATGTTACGAGCCATGTTTACAGCCAAAGTTGGCGATGACGTATTCAAACAAGACCCCACAGTAAATGAATTGGAAGCTAAAGTTGCCGCTTTTTTTGGTATGGAAGCCGCTTTGTTTTTCCCATCTGGAACTATGGCCAATCAAGCAGCCATAAAATTGCATACGCAACCCGGAGAGCAGTTAATTGCCGATAAATATGCTCATATTTATAATTATGAAGGTGGAGGTGTTTCATTTAACAGTGGTGTTTCCTGTAAGTTATTAGATGGAAATCGAGGGATGATTACTGCTCAACAAGTGGAAGAAGCCATCAATCCGCCTGATTTTTATCACAGTCCGTTAACCACATTGGTTTCGTTGGAAAACACAACCAATAAAGGAGGTGGAGCTTGTTATGATATGGCAGATTTAGTGGCCATTAAAAAAGTATGTGTAAAACACGGATTGAAGTATCATTTGGACGGAGCCCGTTTGTGGAATGCTTTAGTCGCTAAAAACCATGATCCGCTGCATTATGGAAAATTATTTGATACCATTTCTGTTTGTTTTTCAAAGGGAATGGGAACACCGATAGGTTCTGTACTTTTAATGTCTGAAGCTCACTATCATAAAGTAATGCGAATCCGTAAAGTATTAGGAGGCGGCATGCGACAGGTTGGTTTTGTGGCCGCTGCAGCCATTTATGCTTTAGAAAACAACATTGAACGATTGTCTGAAGACCACAGACGGGCAAAGGAGTTGGGAAGTATGTTACAACAATTAGATTGGATTCAAGCCGTGGAACCTGTTGAAACAAACATTGTAATTTTTTCAGTAAAACCCACAATACTTGATCAAGACGTTATTGAAAAATTAAAACAAAAGAACATTTCTATCAGTTCATTAGGCAAAGGGAAACTTCGTATGGTGACACATTTAGATTACAAAGAAGTTATGCATACTTATGTGTTGGAAACCTTGGAAAAAATTACTTTTTAAAAACAAAAAACGCTCTGAAAAGAGCGTTTTTTTATTATTGAACTTGAATTTTATTTTAATTTATCATTTATTACGGCTATAACCGCTCCAATGATACCGCTCATTACAATTGTAATTGCAACATCAAGAAGCATAACCTGTAGGTCTAACTCGCTAGACGAAGCCATAAATAAATTAACAGAAAGAGCATAAAAAAATCCGAAAATTGCTCCGGCAAGTGCACCGGTTTTTGCAAGTGTTATGCCAGCCCATTTTGTAAATACATAGGCCATGAATAAACCATAAACCAAACAACCTAAAAAGATCATTGTTAAGTTCATGTCTTCTTCACTGGATTGAGGAAAGAAGTCTTTAAAGAGCATGGCATAAAAAACCCAGCCTAAAAAGAAGTTAACAATCCCTCCGACAATTCCGGAAATTAAAAAGTTTTTTGTTTTCATAATATACTATGTTTTTGGTTAGTGGCATAAAATTATGAAAAACAATGAACAGTTGTTAAAAAACACACGATTATTTTAAGAATTGTATATTTTATGGTATAAGTCTTGGTATTTTTCTTTAACGATTTTCCTACGAAGTTTCATGGTAGGCGTTAGATGTCCTCCATCGATAGACCAAACATCCGGTGTTAATTCAAACCGTTTTATTTTTTCCCAATTTCCAAAACTTTCGTTAGCGGCTGTAACTTCTTCTTGAAAACGTTCAATTACTTTGGGGTGTTGCACCAATTCTTCATTAGTAATTTTTAAATCCAAATTATGACGCTTTCCCCATTCCCGAACAAAGTCAAAATTAGGTTGTATGAAAGCAGCCGGCATTTTCTCTCCGTCACCAATAACCATAACTTGTTCAATAAAAAAGGACTGTTTGAGTCGGTTTTCAATAATTTGCGGAGCAATATATTTTCCGCCGGAGGTTTTGAACATTTCCTTTTTACGGTCGGTTATTTTTAAAAAGCCGTCTTTGTCAATTTCACCAATATCTCCTGTATGAAAATAATTGTCTTTTATAACTTCTGCAGTCAATACCGGATCTTTAAAATAGCCCATCATTACATTGGGTCCTTTGCAAAGAATTTCTCCGTC
>JAUXNR010000526.1 GCA_030682755.1 Flavobacterium sp. | reverse complement strand
TCAAAATTATTTTCAAATATTTCTACTAAAATAGAAAACAAAATTTGTTTAGACTTAGATTTCATGGTTGATCAATATGAAAAAAGTTATTTTAGTTACGAACGAAGTGCAAAAAATATTAAAGAGATAAGATGGAATACTAAAAATGGATATGAACCTGAAAATATTAGAGAGTTTTATGGATTGACCAATAACAATCCGATAAAAAATGCGGCTTATTTAAATAAAAGAAAATTTATTAAATTTGATTTTACTTTAGATGGAGTAATAAAATATAACAATAGTGAGGTTTATGTTATCCATTTTTTATCATCACGGAATCACTCTAATTTTACAAAACGAGTTTATTTAAGCCAGTTTTCAGGAACGATGTACATTGACAAAAAGGATTATGCGATTGTTAAGATAATTGAACATTGGGATATTACTGATTTTCCTGAAGAACATCGGCAAGGATTGAATTTAAAAGGAAATTTGTCAAAGTTTATTCAAAAAGAATATACGACAGAAACTATTGAAACCAATTTTAAAAAAGTACAAAATCATTATTTTATATCCAATTCTAAAGTAACTATTTCAGGAAATTTGATTAATACAGAAAATGAAAAGCTCCAATTTAGCACAACAATACAAGCAAATTGGTATGATTTTGAAGTAATTAATCCTAAAAAAATTAATTTTAAAGAAGAACAACATTTGTTTCACTCCGTAAAATATAATGAGCAATTTTGGAACAATTATGTTTTTCCAAATAGAAATATTGATTGAAAGTATTGTAAGCTCTATGAAATTTGTAATTCGTGTAAATCCGTGAAATCCGTGTCCAAACTATTCAACCTTCATACACACAACTTCACCAACCAAGAAAACATTCTTGAATTGGTCAATCAATACCCATGGGAATTTAATGAAAACATCCCATTTTATTCCATCGGGATTCATCCTTGGTACATCAATGAAAACAGATTAGACTCAGATTTACAAATAATTAACCAAAAACTTTCACTCTCAAATTGCCTCGCTTTAGGCGAATGCGGACTAGACAAACGCATCGAAATTCCCTTGGAAATTCAAGAAAAAGTATTCAAAGCACAAATTTTATTAGCAGAAAAACATCAAAAACCCTTAGTTTTGCACTGCGTTGCCGCTTTTCAGGAAATCATCCGAATCAAAAAAGAACAAAGCGTTACTGTTCCCATGATTATTCACGGATTTTCTAAAAACGAACAAACAGCTAAACAACTTTTGGACAACGGATTTTATCTTTCCTTCGGGAAATATTTATTGCAAAATCCGGAATTAAAATCGGTTTTTCAATCGGTGCCAAACGATAAATTTTTTCTCGAAACAGACACAGTGGAAGAATCATTAGAAGAAGTTTATGCGTTAGCAGCAAACTATAAAAACATAGAAATTGAAGAAATAACGGCTTTCGTTGCTACTAATTTTGAAAAAGTTTTCCACCGAAGTTTGTAAAAACCGACAACCAATAACAGACAACAGACAACAGAATATGACTAAATGGCAAGAACGAGCAGAGCTCTTATTTAAAACAGAAGGATTAAACAATTTAAAAAACGCAAACGTACTGGTAGTCGGATTAGGCGGAGTTGGCTCATTTGCAGCCGAATTTCTCGCTCGTGCCGGCGTTGGAAGTATGACCATTGTAGATGGCGATGTGGTGGATATTACCAACATCAACCGTCAATTGCCGGCTTTGCATTCTACCGTTGGAATGTCAAAAGTGCATGTGGTAGGCAATCGATTAATGGATATTAATCCGGAATTAAATCTTACTCGATTAGAAGAATTTTTAGAACCGGAACGAGCTTTTGAACTAGTTACTCCTGATTTTGATTATGTGTTAGATTGCATTGACAGCATCACACCAAAATTAAATTTACTCATTGCCGCTAAACGCAAAAAAGTAAAAGTAATCAGTAACATGGGAGCCGGTGGAAAATATGAAGCCTCCAAAGTGAAAGTGCGTGACATCAGTAATACAGAATATTGCCCGTTGGCCAAAACAATACGTAAACGACTAAAAAAAGAAGGAATTTCTAAAGGAATTAAAGCCGTATATTCCGTCGAAATGCCCGATGAAACAAGTTTAAAAATGACCGATGGCAAAAACTTTAAAAAATCGTTTTACGGAACCAACAGCTGGATGCCTTGCCTTTTTGGATTGTATGCGGCGGAGACAGTGGTGAAGTATTTGTTGAAGAAGTAGTTGCTGAGGCTCTAAGGTGCTAAGGTACTGAGGGCTGAAAGCATCCAAAAAAGAAGTAAAATATAACCTTAGACCCTAAGTACCTTAGAGTCTCAGTACCTCAAAAAATGATACAAACCGTAATTTTCGACATGGATGGCGTAATCGTTGATACCGAACCGGTGCATCATTTTGCGTATCAACAGCATTTTAAACAATTAAACATTGACGTTTCACCGGAAATGTATGCTTCGTTTACTGGTAATTCTACCAAAAACATCTACGAACGTTTAAAAACGATTTATGATTTAAAAGAAGATGTTCAAACGTTAGTAGAAACCAAACGAAACTTATTCAACGATGCTTTTGATCAAAAAGAAGATTTGTATTTGTTGGATGGAGTGGAAGGATTAATCAAAGAATTACATCAAAACGGAATGCAAATGGTGTTGGCTTCTTCTTCTGCAAACGTAACTATACAGCGAATTTTTAATCGCTTTAATTTGGACAACTATTTCACACACAAAGTTTCAGGCGAGGATTTCCCAAAATCGAAACCGCATCCGGCTATTTTTTTGAAAGCAGCGGAATTAGCCAAAACACCGGTAAGAAATTGTATTGTAATTGAAGATAGTACCAACGGGATTTTAGCTGCTAAAGCGGCTGAAATTTATTGTATTGGTTATGATAGTGTGAATTCCAAACTACAAGATTATAGTCTGGCTGATCAAGTGATAAGTCACTTTAATGAATTGAATTTTGAGAAAATTATAAACATAAAATAAAATCCCCTTCCTTTTGGAAGGGAATTGTTATAGGATATTAATTTCCGCCCTCAACTTTAACTGAGGTGCTTTTATCACCATCTTTTGTTTCAAACTTAACTCCGTCTTTAGTAACTTCTAATGAAGTTCCGTCTTTTCCTTCTTCTACTTTAGGTTCAGATTCTTGAGCCGGCTGTTCAATAATAATTGTATCAGCAGGTTTTTCTTCT
>JAUXNR010000525.1 GCA_030682755.1 Flavobacterium sp. | reverse complement strand
TGCATTTTGCTCAGTTTTTTGCAGTTTTGAACAATTTTATTAACAATTGTGAAATGCTGTTAAAGTGAAATAATGTAATTTTTTGTAAGATCTAAACGTTATAGAACTATTCAACAAAATAAAAAAACATTTTAAATTATGAAAAAACTTCTTTTAATCTGTAGCATGGTTTTATTGACACATGCTACTTCAAATGCTCAATTTTTAAAATTTGGTGTGAAAGCCGGTGCAAATTTTAATAGTTTGGAAGGCGATGACATAAGTGGACTAGATACCTATACCAGTTTTCATTTTGGAGCCACTTTAGAATTTAAAGTATTGGAAAATTTATCAATTCAGCCGGAGGTATTGTATTCCTCTCAAGGAGCAAAAGTAAATGAAGAAAATGTGAGAGATATCAACTTCAATTACATCACCGTTCCTGCCTTAGCTAAAATTTATTTGATTTCGGATAAACTAAGTTTGGAGGCAGGACCCCAATTCTCATTCTTAGTTAACGAAAGTGTACCAGATCAATTTGAATCAAAATCTTTTGATTTTGCAGCTGTTGGCGGACTTGGTTTTCAGTTTACGGACAATATATTTGCACAAGCAAGATATGTATTGGGCCTAACAGATACTTCTAGTGATGCTTCTATTAAAAACCGAGTGGTTCAAATCTCTTTAGGTTACCGTTTTTAATTTGAATTATAATCAACAAAAAAGGCTGTCATTAAAATATTGACAGCCTTTTTTTTAGGAATAAAATCTTATTTCCCAACCTTAGATGTGATAATACCTCCTTTTGCACTGTTTACTTCCACAGTTGCTCCGTTTGGGTTACCTTTTACCAACCATCGCACTTTCACATTTCCCATTCCGCGAATAGTAGGTACTTTTATGGACTCCGGTTGAAACTGTTGTTCAGTAAACAAATTCAAATCTTCATTTTCAACTGTCATTCCTGCTATTACATTGGCTCCTTTTAAGGTAATAGCATTCGGTCGTTCAATTTTATTGGTTACATCAAATGTTGAATGCGTTGGAATTACCC
>JAUXNR010000524.1 GCA_030682755.1 Flavobacterium sp. | reverse complement strand
TTTGAAAAAGAAGACGCTAAAGGTTTTGGTGCTTTGGAACACAATACCTCAACTGTAGTGGTTATGCCTGAAGCGATGCCAATTGAAGAATTGAGCAAAAGCATGGTGGATGTTGTTTCTCATGAATTTTTTCACATTGTTACCCCGTTAAGTGTGCATTCCAAAGAAATTCATTACTTTGATTTCAACACTCCAAAAATGTCGCAGCATTTGTGGATGTATGAAGGAATTACCGAATATTTTGCCAACTTATTTCAAGTAAATCAGGATTTAATCAGTGACACCGAATTTTTTGAGCGTATTGCTACCAAAGTGAATAACGCAAAACGTTTTGATGACACCATGCCATTTACAAAAATGAGTGCCGAAATTTTAAGCAAGCAATACAAAGATTCTTATTTGAATGTCTATGAAAAAGGGGCTTTGATTGCCATGTGTTTGGATATTCAAATCAGAGAAAGCAGTAAAGGCGAACGCGGTATTTTAGATCTAATGCAAAAGCTATCTAAAGAATATGGCAACACCAAACCATTTGAAGACCATGAATTGTTTGACAAAATTGTTTCGTTAACCTATCCAGAAATCAGAACCTTTTTAGAAACGTATGTTTCCGGTTCAACGCCAATTCCGTATGAAACCTATTTTGAAAAAATGGGTGTAACCAAATCAAAAATTCAAGTGCCGGGCAATGTGTTTTTAAAAGGACAATCTCCTTATATTACTGTAAATCCAACTACGAAAGAAATCATAATTATTCCAGGCATTGAATTGAATCCGTTCATGAAAGAATTAGGATTGCAAGGTGGTGATATCATTTTGACCGTTGACAACACGCCATATAATTTGGATAATATTTATGATATGGTGGTGGGAAGTATGTCTTGGAAAGAAAATGACCCTATTGTTTTTAAAGTTAAACGAAACGACAAAGAAATGGACTTGAAAGGTGTTGTAAAAATTCCTTATGAAGAAATGGACGGTTATCAAGCTACAGATGCTTCCAAAAAAGAATTGTTGGAAGCCTGGTTGAGAGGTTAAAAACCATAAAAAAATACTACATCCCTGATTCAAACGATTCAGGGATTTTTTTTGCTGATTTGAAAAAAGAACACTGATTTGAAAAATCAGATAAATTTTAAAAATTATATATCTTCTAAATTTTAAAAATTTCTCGAATCTGTGTTCTAAACAATTTAATTAGCGGCTTAACTTTATCAAAACTAACTCAAAAAAATAATTCGAAATTTTCAAAAAATCCTTATTTTGCAGACAAATTTAAAAGAATGAAAAACCCTCCTTTTTTTACAGACGACACGATAGTTTTTGGATTGTTAATGCTCTTGTTGGGTTTTGTTTTTTATACCTCTTCCCTAAAAGAAGGTTTTTGGAAGAAATTCTATGTTATCTTTCCCTCATTATTGATGTGTTATTTGTTGCCTTCAATTTTCAGTTCGTTAAATATTATTGCTCCTGAATGGAAAGAGGTTGCAGAAAATGGTGAGATTATCACAAAAAAATCATCGGTTTACCATGTAGCAAGTCGGTTTTTATTAC
>JAUXNR010000517.1 GCA_030682755.1 Flavobacterium sp. | reverse complement strand
GCCTCCCAACTGTACGAAACCTTGTGTGTGTAAATCGTGTAGGATATCGTTTTTATCCTTATAATACACGTAAACAGTTCCAACGCTGTACTCAATTTCAGAAGCAATTTTTCGGATAGTGGTATTCTCTACTCCTTGTTCTACAAACAGTTTCTTAGCTGCTTGTAATATCAAAGCTTTTAACTCTTCTTTCTCTTTTGCTTTTCTTTCCGAAACTTTTATGCAAATAATTTACGGAACAAATATAAATGAACAATGTTCAAAAAACAAAATGAATTGATAATTATTTTTTTGGATTGAAATGAAATGGCTCAATAACTCCGGTTGAGTTCAAAAAACTAACAAGAACTTTGTTGGATGCGTTGCACTTTTAATTCATTTTTCAAAACAAATCATACCCGCATCTTTTTTATTAATTTTGAACAAAATTTTTTAGATGAAATACGACGTAGTAATAATTGGTTCCGGACCTGGAGGATATGTAGCAGCCATTAGATGTGCACAATTAGGTTTAAAAACAGCCATAGTTGAAAAGTACCCAAATTTGGGTGGTACCTGCCTAAATGTGGGCTGTATTCCATCCAAGGCATTGTTAGATACTTCTGAGCATTACCATAATGCGGCACACACTTTTAAAACTCATGGTATAGAGTTAAAAGATTTAAAGGCAAATCTCAAGCAAATGATTGCCCGAAAAAACGACGTGGTGAAGCAAAATACCGAAGGCATCAACTATTTGATGAAGAAAAACAAAATTGAAACGTTTATGGGTGTTGGATCTTTTATCAATAAAAACACCATAAAAATTACCAAAGAAGATGGTACTTCGCAGCAAATTGAAGCAGAGAAAGTAATCGTAGCAACCGGGTCAAAACCTAGCACATTACCATTCATCAGCATAGACAAAAAACGTGTAATTACCTCTACCGAAGCGTTGAATCTAACCGAAATACCTAAACATTTGGTCTTGATAGGTGGCGGTGTTATAGGATTAGAACTTGGTTCTGTATATGCCCGTTTGGGAGCTAAAGTAACGGTAATAGAGTTCATGGATTCTATTATTTCTACCATGGATAGAACCATGGGAAAAGAATTGCAAAAATCATTGAAGAAAATAGGCTTCGAAT
>JAUXNR010000498.1 GCA_030682755.1 Flavobacterium sp. | reverse complement strand
TTGCGCATAAATTTTAAAACTATGATGCAAACAGATATTCGTGAATTGAATGAACGAATTCGTTTAGAGAGTTCGTTTATCGAGATGCTTACTAAAGAAATGGACAAGGTTATTATTGGTCAGAAGCACATGACTGAAAGCCTTTTGATTGGTTTATTATCGAATGGACATATATTGCTTGAAGGCGTTCCTGGTTTAGCAAAAACATTGGCTATCACTACTTTATCAAAAGCCATTGATTCTAAATTTAGTCGTATTCAGTTTACTCCCGACCTTTTGCCCGCCGATTTAATTGGAACATTAATTTATTCTCAAAAGAAAGAAGATTTTCAAATTAAAAAAGGACCGATTTTTGCCAATTTTATTTTGGCCGATGAAATAAATCGTTCTCCGGCAAAAGTTCAAAGTGCATTACTCGAAGCTATGCAAGAACGTCAGGTAACAATAGGTGAAGAAACCTATAAATTGCCCGACCCATTTTTGGTAATGGCAACACAAAACCCTATCGAACAAGAAGGTACGTATCCATTGCCCGAAGCGCAAGTTGATAGATTTATGCTAAAAGTAGTAATAAGCTATCCAAAACAAGATGAAGAAATTCTAATCTTGCGTCAAAACATATCAAATGTATTTGCCGTAATTCATGCAGTTGTGAAACCTGAAGATATTATTCGTGCCCGAGAAATTGTTCGCGAAGTGTATATGGATGAAAAAATTGAAAAATATATTACTGATATTGTTTTTGCTTCGCGATATCCAGCAAAGTACAAATTGAACAAACTCGAAGGTTTTATTGCTTATGGCGGTTCTCCCAGAGCAAGTATCAGCATGGCATTGGCTGCAAAAGCTTATGCTTTTATCAAAAGACGTGGTTATGTAATTCATGAAGATATTCGCGCTGTTGCTCACGATGTTTTACGACACATAATTGGTTTAACCTATGAAGCTGAAGCTGAGAGTATTACTACTGTTGATATTATTAATGATATTTTAAATACAGTTGAAGTTCCTTAGTGAAGCGTTTTTGTCTAAAACTTTTCATTTTATTTGATCGAGATTGTATTTATAATTCACATTCATAAACTGAATAATTGTGACAGCAAAAGAAGTATTCAAGAAAGTAAGAAAGATTGAGATAAAAACTCGTGGATTATCGCGACAAGTTTTTTCCGGACATTATCACTCTGTTTTTAAAGGCAGAGG
>JAUXNR010000489.1 GCA_030682755.1 Flavobacterium sp. | reverse complement strand
AAAAAATATTATTGGTTACAGCCTCTTTTTATCCGGGTAATTCACCACGGGCATTAAGGGCCACGGAATTAGCAAAAGAATTTTCCAGATTGGGTCATAAGGTATCGGTATTAACCCCTGTCAAATCGGATTCACTTATATCATTTGCCCAAAAACACCGTATTGAATTAATAAACTTAGGATCAAAAGATTGGAAAGATATACCAACCAATGGTTCCTTTTCAATGATAAAAAGAGCAATACGTAGAATTTTGTTAATGCTTTTCGAATACCCACAAATACAATACTTATTTGTAGTTAAAAGTAAATTAAAGAACTTAGTTGGTTACGATTTGATGATATCCAACGCAGTACCTTACCCGGTACATTGGGGCGTAGCTTTTGCGCGGACCAAAAAACATCCAATCGCAAAAACTTGGGTAGCAGATTGCGGTGATCCCTATATGTTACTAAGGTATGATAACTTTCCAAAGCTATTTTATTTTAAATATTTGGAAAAATATTTCTCTCGAAAAGCCGATTGGATAACCATCCCAAGAATAAGTATGTTGCCAAATTATTACCCGGAGTTTCATCCTAAAATTAAAGCCATCCCACAAGGATTTAATTTTGAAGAAACCCCAATTGAAAATTACATACCAAATGAGGTGCCGACCTTTGCATTTGCCGGTACATTTTTGCATAAAGTCAGGAATCCATTCGATCTTTTGAATACATTATCAAAATGGCAGAAGCCCTTTAAATTTGTTGTATACACACAAGATACTTCATTATTGGACGACTTTCAAGATATCTTGAAGGAAAAATTAGAAATTAGAAAACCAATTCCTCGTACTGAACTAATAGCAGAACTTAGCAAAATGGATTTTTTAGTTAACATAGGCTATGACCCAGTAAACCAGATGCCAAGTAAACTAATTGATTACTACATAACAAAAAGGCCCATTTTTAATTACAACATGGAGGATTTTGATCCGTTAAAGGTTCAGGAATTTTTATCCGGAAATTATCAAACAGCATTGCTTATGCCTAGTGTAGATGAATATGATATACGAAAAGTGGCTAAAAGGTTTTTAGATTTACAAAATGAGACAATCTAACGTAGGTGCCTATTTAAAAGCATTGTTTTGGCTTTGGCCCTTGGGTGCATTGTTCAATTCCTTCAAGCATTTTCGAAATCCCTCTGCTCCAAACGTGGTTTGG
>JAUXNR010000486.1 GCA_030682755.1 Flavobacterium sp. | reverse complement strand
CACGGCAAATTTCTCCATTTCGAAAACACCCACCGGACCGTTCCATAGAATGGTTCCCGAATTTTCAATCACCTCTTTGAATCTGGCAATACTTTTGGGGCCGGCATCCAAACCCATCCATCCATCGGGAATGGCATTGGCCGGAACCACCTGTGTATTGGCTTCTTCACTGAATGCATCGGCTGCCACAACATCGGTTGCCAATACAAGATTAACACCTTTTTCCTTGGCAATTTTCTGAATTTTCAAAGCCATTTCAAGAAAATCATCTTCCACCAGCGAATTACCAATTTTCCCGCCGTTGGCTTTTACAAAAGTAAAAGTCATACCACCGCCCAGAATCAGGTTGTCAACTTTGCTCAGCATGTTTTCGATGATGGTGATTTTTGTTGAAACTTTAGCGCCACCCATGATGGCTGTCATCGGACGAACCGGTTTTTTCACCACTTTATCAAGGCTTTCAACTTCGCTTTCAACAAGATAACCAAACATTTTGTCGTTGGGGAAGAATTTTGCTATTACGGCAGTTGAAGCATGTGCGCGGTGTGCCGTTCCGAATGCGTCGTTTACCCAGCAGTCGCCGTTGACAGCCAGTTGTTCGGCAAAAGCTTCGTCGCCTTTTTCCTCACCTTTATGGAAACGGAGGTTTTCGAGCATCAATACTTCACCCGGTTTAAGGGCTTTTACCATCGCCTGAACTTCGGAACCGATACAATCGGGAGCAAGTTTTACCTCAACACCAAGTAAATTACTTAAATGTTTAACCTGGTGGCGCATTGAGTATTTATCGTTCGGGCCGTCTTTTGGCCTTCCAAAATGAGACATAATAACCGGAGAACCGCCATCTTCCATAATTTTTTTGATAGTTGGCACTGCTGCAACAATACGGGTATCATCGGTAATCTCAAAATTTTCATTCAACGGCACGTTAAAATCCACGCGGATTAATGCCTTCTTTCCTTTAAAATCGTAGTTGTGAATTGTTTGCATGTTATTGTTATTTTTTAGAATTTCAGAAAATCAACCAAAGATAAAAAATAAATTCCGTTGGAAACCTGAGTTAAAATCAGCATTAAAAGAATTTAATGATCACGTAACTTCGAATAAATAATGTAATTGACTGGTCCTATCTGAGCAAAGCACCAAAAATCAAATTGCAAAAAACAAATAAAAGTCAAAAAACAAAACCAAATTTCTATTTCAAATCATATTTTGTTTTAACATTTAAAATGTAAAGTTTTTGAGTTTCGAATTTATTTGAAATTTGTTTTTTTTGCTTTTTGTTTTTTG
>JAUXNR010000307.1 GCA_030682755.1 Flavobacterium sp. | reverse complement strand
CTTATCATGATTAAAGTTTGTTTAGCCGACAACCAACCTGTTGTTCACTTTGGGGTTAAATCGTATTTTAAGGATCATGCTGAAATCAGTTTAGTTGGCCATGTTGGCAATTATAATATGATTTTAGATTTACTTAAAATCAAACCCGTAGACATTTTAGTATTAGATCTTGAACTCGAGGGACTCTCTAGTTTGAACATGGTGAAATTCCTTATGAAGGAATTTCCTAGCACTAAGATAATTATATTTAGTAATTTATCTGAAAACATTTATGCTCCAAATGCTTTAAAAGCAGGAGTTTCTGCTTATTTGCACAAAACAGCCAAATTAGAAACTTTAGGAAATGTAATTATTAAAGTAAGTAATGGAGCCATAGTATTCAGTGATACCTTGAAGAAAAACTTAGCTCTAATTGCAAAACAAAATAAAAGTGAGCGATTATACAGAAAACTATCCAATAGAGAAATTGAAGTACTTCGCTTTTTAAGTGATGGAAAGAAAAATAATGAAATCTCTAAAATTTTAGGATTAAATGAAAAAACCATCAGTACTTATAAGTTGCGACTTTTAACCAAACTAAATGTAACCAACTTAGTAGATTTAGTCAACAAAGCAAAAACATTAGAAATTGTATAAAAAATTACTTTTGTATAAAAAAAGACCTCGATTCGAGGTCTTTTTTAGTTATAATCGGTTCGCATTCTGCCTATTCTTCTAGTAATGGAAACCTTTAATTTATTGTAATCATTAATTAAAGTTAAAACTTCTTCGGGAGTTACTTCACTAGTTTCATCCTTTAATTGATTCATTAAATCTGTATTCAATTTATTAATCAAATATTCTCTAAAAGCAGCAATGGTCTCGGTTACCAAACGAGCTAAAATTTCAGTATCATTTTTTTCTTTTACAAATACTTGCTTTTTTTCAAGCCAACCATGCAATTGATATTTCTCATCTGTCATTAAAATATCTGTTACATAACTTGCCAATTCAGGCGAAAGCGAATTTAAATAATGGGATAAATCAAAATCCTCAGCTAAATGAAAATTAGAAATCAAACTATCATAAATGGCTTGGAAACCCTTGTTTGCGAATTCTATTTCATCTTCTTGTAAACTCAAATAAATTCTTTGATACACTTTAGAAAATGACTTTTCAATCTCTTCAGATGCTACGCCTGAATCATCATATTTTATAAAAACATTTTCAAATTCAACTTCATAATTTCCATATAAAAGTAAAATTTCTAATATCGATCTTTCTAATAAATTGACAATATCTACTTTACTTTCAACTGAAACTGCCTCATTATCATTCTTTACAACTTCAAATGCTTTTTGCTCTTGTTTGAATTTTTTATTGGCTTCAGACAAATCTTTTTGAGCCATTTGAGCCAACGTACTGAACAAAACTGCTTCAGAAATGTCCATAATCCTACTGCATTCCTGGATGTAAATTTCGCGTTTTATCTTATCCGGAATTTTAGAAATACTGGTAACCATATCCCGAATTAAATCGGCTTTTTTGATGGGATCATTCTTTGCATCTTGCATCAACAAAGAAGCTTTGAACTGAATAAAATCTTTCGCATTTTCATCCAAATACTTCACCAATTCTTCATGCGGTGTTTTTTTGGCAAAACTATCCGGGTCATCGCCATCAGGGAAAGTACAAATTTTGACGTTCATGCCTTCTTCCAAAATCAAATCGATTCCGCGAATAGAAGCTCGTAAACCCGCTGCATCGCCATCAAAAAGAACAGTAATATTTTTCGTTAACCGATTTATCAATCGAATTTGATTTGGTGTTAAAGCCGTTCCTGAAGACGAAACTACATTTTCAATTCCGGCTTGATACATTTGAATCACATCGGTATAACCTTCTACCAAAAAACAATTATCGAGTTTTGCAATGGCTTGCTTGGCATGAAAAATTCCGTAAAGCACATTACTTTTATGGTAAATTTCACTTTCGGGCGAATTCAAATATTTAGCTGCTTTTTTATCATTCGTCAAAATTCGACCACCAAAACCAAGCACTCTTCCCGACATACTTTGAATGGGAAACATCACTCGTCCTTTAAATCGGTCAAATTGTTTTTCTTCTCCAACAATAGTTAGTCCGGTTTTTTCAAGAAATTCTATTTTATAAGCTTTCCCGAGAGCTTCTTTAGTCAAAGCATCCCAAGTATTTGGTGAATACCCTAAATTGAATTTTTTAATGGTTTCATTGGTAAAACCGCGTTCTTTAAAATAGGATAATCCGATGGCTTTGCCCTCTTCTTCTTCCCACAAAACATGTTGAAAATACTTGCTTGCAAATTCGGAGACCAAATACATGCTTTCTTTTTCATTGGCTACAGCCTTATCTTCATCACTGGAAACGGTTTCTTCAATTTCAATGTTGTATTTTTTTGCTAAATAGCGAATGGCTTCCGGAAACGAAAAATGTTCGTGTTCCATCAAAAAAGTAACTGAATTTCCTCCTTTTCCGGTACTAAAATCTTTCCAAATCTGCTTTACAGGAGAAACCATGAAGGATGGCGATTTTTCATTGGAAAACGGACTCAAGCCTTTCATATTACTACCGGCACGTTTGAGCTGTACAAAATCACCAATCACCTCCTCAACCCGGGCGGTTTCAAAAACTAAATCGATGGTGTTTTGCTTAATCATTGGTGTTTTTTCGTAGCCTGTAAAAGTACAATTCCGTTTTTAAAAATATGAAATTAAAACCAAAAAAAAAGGTGCTTCAAAATGAAACACCTTTCAAACAAATGTATGCTAACTAAAACAAATTTTAATTGAAATCAAAACGCAATCCTAATGAAATGTTATTTTGATCGATTGCATTGTTTTTAAACATTGGATTTAAATCATACTTCAAATACAATGTTGTTTCTTTATAACCCACATACGTACTTAAACCATATACAAAATCAGAAACGTTGAAATCACCTTTCTCTTTAATTTTTACACGAATGTCATCTTCTTTATATTTTAAAATTTGTTTTGATTTAACATTAAAACCTCCATATCCACCAACACCTAAACGGAAAGATCGGTGTGTTCTGAATCGTGTAACGCCATCATCTGAAACTGTTTTTGGCGTAAAATCAAATTCTAAATGCATTGGAACCACCAATTGAACATTTCTAAAACGGCTTTCTCTCAAATCTAATCCAAATTCTTGTAATTCCGTTTGATTTCCATTTTTTACAAAGTAGCGGTTATCTGTTGGACGCAAATTATTATACATTAAAGACAAACCATATTTTAAATGAAGTAAATTATCATTTTTAAAAACTCTGGTGTTGTTTGTAAAACCCCACTCATAAAAGTGCGAACCCCAAGTTCTATAATCGCTATCTTCCAAAGAACTCGTTTCTCCGTCTGTTATCAGATTATTTAAACCAAATGCAAATACAAACTGTGAAGTTGTTCTTTTTTCATAATAAGGTTTGTGTTCTTTATGTTTTTTATAATCCTTGTCTCCTTTTTCGTAGCTAATTATAAATCTGCCTCTACGCATATTAATCGTATCTGTTTCTAGTTTTGTATTAGTAGCAATTGTTCCGTCTACTTGATCTTTTACTAAAGAATTTAATTTAGCCTCTTCCTCCGCCACGCGAGTTTCTATATTTTTAGCTCTTTTTTCAGCGACTTTTAATTTTTCAGCTTCTGCTTTTTCTGAAGAAATAGTGCCGTTATCTAATAACTTATTGATATCTTCAACCTCTTTTTTAAGAGCTTCTTTTTCTTCACTTGTGATTTTAGTGATGTTTTCAGAAATCTTTTTTGCTCGTTCTTCAAAGGTTTCTTGAGCATACAATTGGGTTACAAAAGTGCATAGCAATAGTGCTGCATAAAGGATAATTTTTTGCATAATTTAAAAATTTAACTGTTCGTGATTTGATTGTTTTTACTCGTTGTTTCGGTTAGCAAATGCAGATCTAACCGAATTGTATTTTTTATTTATAGATTCAATAACTTTATCTCTAAAATTTTCATTTACTTCTGTTTCTGCCGAAGAGAGTAAAGAATTAGCATCTACTTTTACAGATGGTTTTTTTGAAACATTCGGAATTTCAATCTTTTCTCCATTTTCAATTTCTGCTAAAAGTGATTCGGCATTGATGTATTTAGCGGTTGATTCTTTTGGTTGGTTTTCAACAATTGCTTCTTCTTTTTTAGAGTGATTATCCAAAAGAAAATCTTTTTTAGGATTAATTTCAGTAGATGATTTTTCTATTTTTTTAATTGATTGATGAACTACTGCTTCATTTTGTTTTACTTCCGGTAAATTATTTTCTATTTCAACAGTTGATTCATTTTCATTTAATTTAGTTTCGTTTTCTAAAACAATTGGATTGGATGGAATTACATTTTCAGTTGAATTTTCTTTATTCATCGTAAAAATTCCAATCAACGCAAATCCAACAAAAACTGCTGCAATCGAAAGCCATTTGTAACTTCTTTTTGGTTTTTGTTCTTTCACCGAAAGCATCGCATCCAAACGATCCCAAGCATTTTGAGAAGGCTGAATCTCTCGCTGATTCAACTTTTCTTTGATTTGTTTTTCTATGTTATTCGGTTCCATTTTCATAATTCTTTAACTTGTTAATCTGATTTTGAAGCATCTTTCTGGCATGTGACAATTGCGATTTTGATGTTCCTTCATTAATGCCTAACATTTCGGCAATTTCCTGATGTTTATAACCTTCGATAGCGTAGAGATTAAAAACCATCTTGTATCCATCCGGCAAACTATCGATGAGAAACTGAATATCATCAACCGAAAATTTGCTTTCGATATCGTTATGCCGTTCTTCAAAAAAAGTTTCATCTTCTATAAATTTCACTTGTTTTTGTACCCTGATAAACGAAATGGATTCATTCACCATAATTCTTCGAATCCAACCTTCAAAACTGCCTTTGTGTTCAAAATTTTTTAAACTTGAAAAAACTTTCATAAAAGCGGTAATCATGACATCTTCTGCTTGGTGCAAATCTTTAATGTATTGTCTGCAAACGCCCAACATTTTTGGCGAAAACTTGGTGTATATCTGATGTTGAGCATGCCGATTATTTTCGACAGCCAATCGGATTGTGTTTTTCTCGTCTTGATGTAAGTTGATTACTTTCATTTTTATTATAATTGTTAAATGGTCAGTTCGATTTAACAATTTTGTTTAAAATCAGATTCTATAGTTATAGACGAATGAAGTTTGAATTTAGTTGCATGGGTTTTGAAAAAAATTGAAAAAAGTTGCAAATGACTAAAATTCAATGATTTAAAAACAACAAAAAATAGTTAAGCTTGATAAACTTTTATTTCAAAAACAGTTTTTGCCTGCTTCGCAGGAGATTTTTATTTCGACTTCGTCATCTTGCAAAATGACAAAACTGTGACTGCGACTGAAAACCGCGACTGTAAACTATGACTGCGACTGTAAACTGAATACTCCCAAGTAAAAACTCCTAACTAATCTACTTCTTCCTCTCAATCACATAATTCACCATCAAAATCAAAGCGTCTTTATATGGTGAAGTTGGAAAATTATTTAAAAGTTGCAAAGCTTCTTGCTGAAATTGAACCATTTTTTGCTCTGCATAATCCAAACCGTTATTGTTTTTTACAAAAGCAATCACTTCTTTGACTCTTTTTTTGTCTTTATTATGATTTTTGATGGAATTAATGAGCCAACTTTTTTCCTTTGAAGTACAATTATTCAAAACATAAATAAGCGGAAGTGTCATTTTTTGCTCTTTGATGTCAATTCCGGTAGGTTTTCCGATGGCTTCATCAGTATAATCAAATAAGTCGTCTTTGATTTGAAATGCCATCCCGATAAGTTCGCCAAATTTTCGCATGCGTTCTACGATTTCCTGATTTTCGGGTAAAACGGAACAAGCTCCTAACGCACAACAAGCAGCAATTAATGTCGCTGTTTTTTGGCGAATGATTTCATAATAAATGTCTTCTGTAATATCTAAACGGCGGGCTTTTTCTATTTGAAGTAATTCGCCCTCACTCATTTCGCGAACAGCAATAGAAATAATTTTCAGTAAATCAAAATCATTGTTATCAATTGAAAGTAGCAATCCTTTGGACAATAAAAAATCGCCTACTAAAACAGCAATTTTATTTTTCCACAAGGCATTAATGGAGAAAAATCCGCGACGGCGATTACTATCATCCACCACATCGTCATGCACTAATGTGGCGGTGTGAATCAATTCGATAACCGAAGCACCGCGATAGGTTCGTTCGTTTATCAAACCTTCCGAAACCATTTTGGCGGTTAAGAAAACAAACATCGGACGCATTTGTTTTCCTTTTCGATTCACGATATAATAGGTGATTCGGTTGAGCAACGCCACTTTGGAGGACATCGAATCGTAGAACTTTTTTTCAAAAAGTTCCATCTCTTTGATGATGGGTTGCTTGATTTGTTCGGTGATTTTCATGAAAGTTCAAAGATAGTTAGAAAGTTAGAAAATCACAACTTGAATTACTCGGAAACTGCTTCGTTTTTATTAGCCAATTGACCACAAGCGGCATCAATATCTTTTCCGCGACTTTTTCTCACTTTGGCTATTACTCCTATTTTATCTAATGCTCTCACATACTCGTCCAAAGCAACATCAGAAGCTTGTTGAAACATACCATCATCAATTTGGTTGTATTCTATTAAATTGACTTTGCACGGCACGTATTTACAAAATTTCACCAAGGCATCAATCGATTTTTTATCGTCGTTGATTCCTTTCCAAACCACATATTCATAAGTGATTTTACTTTTAGTTTTTAGATACCAATATTCTAAACTTTCACGTAACTCTTTCAGCGGAAAACTTTTGGAAAACGGCATAATTTCAGCACGAATTTCATCAATTGCGGAATGTAGCGAAACGGCTAATTTGAATTTCACTTCTTCATCGGCCATTTTTTTAATCATTTTCGGAATTCCGGAAGTGGAAAGTGTAATTCGTTTGGGCGACATTCCTAATCCTTCCGGCGAAGTAATCATTTCAATGGCTTTGAGAACGTTGTTGTAATTCATCAACGGTTCACCCATTCCCATAAAAACGATGTTGGAAAGCGGTCGTTCAAAATACAAACGACTTTCGTTATCGATGGCGACCACTTGATCGTAAATTTCATCCGGATTGAGGTTTCGCATTCGTTTTAAACGAGCGGTTGCACAAAAGTTACAATCTAAGCTACAACCTACTTGACTGGAAACACAAGCGGTGGTTCGGGTTGCGGTTGGAATCAAAACACTTTCTACCACCAAACCATCATACAAACGAACGGCATTTTTAACGGTTCCGTCTTCACTGCGTTGCATTTGATCGACTTTGATGTGGTTGATGACAAAATTGTCTTCGAGCATTTGACGAGTTTCTTTTGAAACATTGGTCATATCTTCAAATGAATATACTTTTTTGCTCCACAACCATTCATAAATCTGATTGCCACGAAATGCTTTATCGCCTTGAGCAACAAAAAATTCTCGCAGTTGTGTTTTGGTTAATGCCCGAATGTCTTTTTTGGTGGTATTCATGGTGCAAAAATAGGAACTATTTGCGGAATTGATTGATTTGTAATTTGTAATTTTGCTGAAAATCATCCTATATGCATTTCCTCTCCGAAGATTTAGAAGATTACGTCACGGCTCATTCGCAAGATGAACCGGAATTATTAGCTCAATTAAACAAAGAAACCTATCAAAAAATTTTATTGCCACGTATGTTAAGTGGTCATTTTCAGGGACGGGTTTTGAGTATGTTATCCAAATTAATTCGGCCTACTTCTATTTTAGAAATTGGTACTTATACCGGTTATGCTACCTTGTGTTTATGTGAAGGAATGCAAGAAAATGGAATCGTTCATACGATCGACATCAAAGAAGAATTGGTTGATTTTCAACGGAAATATTTTGATAAATCACCTTGGGGAAATCAAATTGTACAACATTTAGGTGAAGCCGTTGATATAATTCCAACACTAGAAACGAAATTTGATTTGGTTTTTATCGATGCGGATAAAGAAAACTACCTCAACTATTATGAATTGATTGTCCCGAAAATGAATAAAGGCGGTATTATTTTATCGGACAATGTATTGTGGTCCGGAAAAGTAGTAGAACCTTTGAAAGAAGGCGATTTGAGTACAAAAATATTATTAGAATACAACCAACGATTAAAAAATGACCCAAGAGTAGAAACTGTTTTATTACCTATTCGTGATGGATTGACTGTGAGTCGGGTGATTTAATTATTTGGGAAATACTTGGGTTGCATTATTTTATAAATCCGATAAAATATAGTTCCCATAAAAATTCCGAAAATATAGCCAGAAATAATATCCGCAGGAAAATGCAATCCGAGATAAATGCGGCTGTAGGCAAAAATTAATGGAAAAAGAAACAACAAAAACAAATACTTAAAATGTTTTCTGAAAAGCAAGAAAATAAAAGTTGTAGTTGCCATCGAATTGGAAGCATGACCGGAAAAATAACCAAATGACTTTCTTGCCCAACCTTCTTTCATTCTCATCAAACCTTCTAAAGATGGATCATTGCAAGGCCGAAGTCTTTCGAACATGTATTTACAAAAGTTCGTTAATTGGTCAGTAACAAGAATTAATGCAGCTAGAAAAAGCACTAAAATTCCAAATTGTTTCCAACCGATTTTTTTTATAATGAAATAGAAAACCAATAAAAAAATGGGAATCCAATAGATTTGTTTGGTCACAATTAGCCAAAAACCATCCCATTGATCAGAACCTAAATTGTTCAGAAAGATAAGTAAATCTTTATCGAGTTGAATGAGTTCTTCCAAGGTTAAAATTGTCTTTTAATAGGTCCGGTAATTTGTTCAATGTCTTCTTTTACTTTTTCAATTTCGGTTGTAAAATTGGTATCAACAGTTCCAGTTGAATCTACAGTGTCACTAAAACTTTGTTTTACTTTTTCAATTTCTTCCGAAATTCCTCCTGTAATGCTATTGGTGTCAATACCGTTGGCTTCTGC
>JAUXNR010000303.1 GCA_030682755.1 Flavobacterium sp. | reverse complement strand
TTTTTGCATAACCAAGGTAAGATAATTCTAATAGAGTGGGAACCTCAACAGTTTCAATATAATAATTTCCATTTATATCTGATGTTGCGCCTGTTAAAAGTTTATTGCTTTTCCATAAAACAAGATTAACTCCAAAAAGTGGTTCATTTGAATTATCTGTCACTTTTCCTTCTATTCTGATTTTTCTCTCCTTCTTCTCTTCTTGCTTTGCTTCGACTAATTTTTCAGTGATAATGATATTATTATCCTCTTTGGTGTAGGTGTATTTATCCCCTAATGCAAGTTTAATCGCCTCATCAAAAGTGGTTTCTGATTTAGGGATAGATATTGATTTCTCAACAGAAAAAACATCTGTGTGGTGAAAGATATACCCTGTCTGTTTTCTAATTTGAGAAAGAAGCTCTTTTATGGTAATGGTTCCTGATTTACCAAGAGTAAGCTTCAAATTTTGAGCATTGATAAATGTGCTGCTTTGCACAATTATCATAACAATGAGAAAAATCTCAAAGAATCTTCTTTTGTAGTTTTTTTTCATAATTTTGTTAAGCTTTAATGTAATTAATCTGATTGGTTAAGACTCATTTTTGCATCCGGGACGGTGCGTCAACACCGTCCTTTTTTTAACTGTTAGTCATTACTTGATTTTAAATTTTTTCTTATTATAATTTTGTTGTCTAAAGCATAGAAATTTAGCCCTGATAATTTTTCCATTATTTTGAAGAGCTCGTTTGCTGGTCTGTTTCTGTCTGCACCTCCCCAAAAACGCAGATTGCCTAAACTATCATTTTCAAATTCAATATCAATTGCATACCATTTCTCAAGTTTTAGAACAATTTCCCATAAAAATTCACCATGGAACAGAAATACTCCTTCAGTCCACGAGATTACAGCGTCAACGTCGGCTGGTTTAGATGTTAATGATTTATCATTTTTATTGTATATAGCCTGATTATAAGGAGTTATTATTATTGATTTTTCTTGCCCTTCTACATTCATTTTTACAGAACCGGATATCAGTGTTGCTGTGATTCTGTTATTTTCCGGAAAACTATTTATATTAAAACTTGTTCCTAAAACAGAAATTCTAACTGAATCAGATAGTTTTACAATAAATGGTTCTGTAGATTTTGCAACGTCAAAAAATGCTTCTCCCTCAAGTAGAACCTCTCTGGTACCCGAGTAAAATTGCAAAGGAAATGTAAGCCTGGAATCTGAATTTAGCTTCACAAGTGTTCCATCCGATAGTATAATTTCGTGTAATGCCCCTTTAGGGACTTGCAGTACGTTTAATTTATTATAGTCAGATTCATTAATACCCTCAATTGATAGTTTTTTAAGTGAATCATTTGTAATAACTATTCCACTTTTAGTTGTAACTTTTTTTTCTGAATCCAGTTTTACAGTTTCACCTGAAAAAGTAGTAAGTATTGCTACACTATTTTTTGGTTCAATTAATGGAATTGTATTGGTATAATCTGATTCCGCGCCTTTGAAGAGGAAGAATAAAATTACAATAGCTGCT
>JAUXNR010000462.1 GCA_030682755.1 Flavobacterium sp. | reverse complement strand
AAGTTTTTTTTTATAAAATTTAAAAATAGTAGCTTAAAAATACAGTATTTATAAATAAAGTCTTTGTTTACAAGCCTTTTTTAATAAAAAAAATTGAAAATTAAATCTAATTGTTACATTTGTGTACAGAAAAAATTGACTATTTAATCTATTTTTACACAAAGTTTTTACTTCATGAAGAAAAAAACAACCATTTATGACATTGCAAAAAAGCTAAATATAACAGCCGCAACTGTATCAAGAGCCCTAAACAACAATCCGAATATTAGTGAATCCACGAAGGAGTTGGTGA
This sequence comes from Flavobacterium sp., assembly GCA_030682755.1. Taxonomy (GTDB): domain Bacteria; phylum Bacteroidota; class Bacteroidia; order Flavobacteriales; family Flavobacteriaceae; genus Flavobacterium. Next base: position 8,495 of record JAUXNR010000462.1, on the reverse strand, counting down.
TGAACATGGCTTCAAAAATGAACTATGAACAAAACAAACTGGCCCTTGCTTTAAAAAGTGGGAAAAGTAACAATGTTGGCGTTATAGTTCCCAGAATTGACAGTAACTTTTTTGGGTCTGTGATTCGTGGTATTGAAGAAGAATTAAATCAACACGGCTATCATGTAATCATTTGTCAAACCGATGGAAATGAAGCTAAAGAAGTGGCCGATATTGATGCCCTTTTAAATTCCCAAGTAGATGGAATTTTGATTTCTACCTCAAGTAACAATGCTGCTACTTTTGATCGAATTATGAAAAAAGAAGTTCCGTTAGTCTTTTTTGACAGAAAGAAAACAATGAAGCATGTGAGTTCTGTCACAATTAATGACTTTGACGGCGGTTATAAAGCTACGCAACACCTTATTGATACGGGCTGCAAAAGAATTGCCTATTTATCAGGTGATACCAATATTGAAATTTTTAAAGACCGTTTTTTGGGCTATAAACAAGCTTTACTTGACAACAAAATGGACTTTATTAAAGATTATGTGGTGCAAACAAAAAGTACGATTGAAGACGGTAGAAAAGCCGTTAATAAATTACTGAAATTACCTTCACCCCCTGATGCCATTTTTTCTTCGAGTGATTTTGCTGCATTGGGAGCCATACAAGAATTAAAAACCAAAAACATAAAGATACCAACTGATTTTTCGGTCATTGGATTTAGTAATGAGCCTTTTACGATGTTTATGGAATTATCCATCAGTACGATTGACCAGTTTCCGTTGGAAATGGGAAGAATGACTGCTAAAGTGTTTTTGGAACAAGTCTCAAATTCTGACAATATAAAAATTGAAAAGAAAGTGGTTTTGGAACCTGAATTAATTTTGAGAAAATCAACCCGAAAATTACTTCCTAAAAATTAAAAAAATCCGTTTGGAATTATATTCTAAACGGATTTTTAACAATAGTTACCAACAAAAAAAATTATAATGACACCCCTCGTTTCCAAGGAATAAAATCATCTTGATTCAATTGAGCTGCTTTGGCGATGATTCTTCCGCTAGCCACTTCAATAATATAATTAAGAAGGTTATCTCCCACTTCTTCAATGGTTTTTTCACCACGAATTACAGCACCTGTATCCACATCAATAATATCGTTCATTCGTTGAGCCAAAATAGAATTGGAAGAAACTTTAATTACCGGAGTGATCGGATTGCCCGTTGGAGTTCCCAATCCTGTTGTAAATAAAACGATTGTAGCTCCTGAACCTACCATTGCCGTGGTGCTTTCCACATCATTTCCGGGAGTGTTTAACAAATTCAAACCTGATTCTGATACATATTCACCATAATCCAATACATCAACCACAGGTGAAGTTCCGCCTTTTTTAGCAGCTCCTGCTGATTTCATGGCATCTGTAATTAAACCGTCTTTGATATTACCCGGTGATGGATTCATATCAAAACCGGAACCTGCATCTACAACTGATTTTTCATACGCTTTCATCAAAGACAAAAACTTATTCGCTTTTTCTTCGGTCACACATCGGTTCATTAACTCTTGTTCCACACCACATAATTCGGGGAATTCTGCTAAAATACTTTTTCCGCCTAAAGCTGCTAAAATATCAGAAACATGTCCCAATGCAGGATTGGCTGAAATTCCTGAAAACCCATCTGATCCACCACACTCTAAACCGATTGTAAGTTTGGATAAAGGTGCCGGTTTACGTTCAATTTCATTGGCACGTTTAATGGCTTCATACGAATCTTTAATGATGGTTTGTAGCATTGTATCTACGGTTCCCATTTGCTGTTGTTCGTAGATAATTACTTCTTTATCCAGATTGGGGTTGACTTCTTTTAAGGTTTTTTGAAATAATTCAATTTGTAAATTCTGACATCCTAAACTCAAGACGGTTGCTCCGGCTACGTTAGGGTTGTTTACATAACCCGCTAAAAGTCGGGCTAAACTTTCAGAATCTTGTCGGATTCCACCACAACCCCCTTGATGGGTAATGAATTTTACTTCAATGTTATCAAAGGTTGGTTTTTGATTGCTTTCGGTTTGAAATGATTTTTCGGGTGTATTAGAAATCAATGAGCGTAATAATTCTTTGTAAGAATCCGTCTTTTTAGGCACTAATTCTTCAAACACTTCTCTTAATCGTTCAATGTTTTTATTTTCACAAAATACCAAAGGAAAAAACAACCAAACATTAGCGGTGCCCACTTGACCGTCTTTTCGATGGTAGCCCATAAAAGTGCGGTCTTTCCATTTGTCAACATTTGGTGGAGTCCACGCTGTAGTACTTGTTTTGTGTGAAACTTTTTCGCTTTGGTGTTTTACATTTAATGTGGTTAGCACCTCTCCTTTTTGAATGGGTTGGCTTGCTTTACCAATCAAAACGCCATACATATATATACTATCGCCAAGCACAAAATCTGTTTCGGCAATTTTATGTTTTGCTTTAACCGCTGTGGCAGTAGTGATGGCTTTCTCTTCAAACACAATGGTTTCTCCTTGCTCTATATCAACTAAAGCAACGATTACATTGTCTGAAGGGTGCACTTTTATTAACTTTTTTTGCATGATTCTTTAATTAAAAAAGATACTGTTTTTTGAAATTTGCAAAGCCAACTTCAATTCCATTTTGTTCGAGTTGTTGTAGTGCAAAAACCAGAGCTTTTTGCAAACCTTGTACGTTATTTAAGTCCTGCTCCCAAAAATCAATATTTGAAAGTGTTTGTTTAACTACATATTCAATATCGCTTGATTTCCAAGTATTTTCAAAAAATGAAATACTATCTTTTGTATCGTTTATTGGTAAAATTCTGTCTTGCCATTCTTTTTTATAAAAACGAATTAAACAAGCCATTGAGAAAGTCAAATGAACCGGTAATTTGTTATTCATTTCAACATATTCTAACAAACTGGGCAACACTCTAACTTTGAATTTTGAAATAGAATTTAAAGCAATGTCAGCCAATTGGTGTTTGATGAACGGATTTCTGAAACGGTCTAAAATTTCTTCAGCAAACAAGTCCAATTCTTCTTTTTCCATTGGCAATGTTGGATTGATTTCATCAAAAATAACTTTCGTTACAAAATCTTCCGTAAACGGATTGTCCAACGTTTGTTTTACGGTTTCATTTCCAAATAAAATGGAAAAAGGAACCAAAGCAGTATGAGCACCATTCAAAATTCTAACTTTTCGTGTGCGATATGGTTGCATATCGGCTACAATTTTTACATCTAAATTGGTTTTATGGAAAGGTAATTTCGCTTTTAATTGTTCATCACCTTCAATAACCCAAAGAAAAAACGGTTCAGCAGTCACCATCAAGTTATCTTGATATTCTATTTTGTTGTTGTATTCTTCAATTTCATTTCTTGGATATCCGGGAACAATTCTGTCCACTAACGTATTATGGAAAGAACAACTTGTTGTCAACCAGTTTTTATATCCTTCTTCAAATTGCCATAAATCGGCTAATTTTAATAAAACCTCTTTCAAGGTATCTGCATTGTTATTAATTAATTCGCAAGGAATAATGGTCAATCCTTTTGAAGCAGCACCGTTAAAGTGTTTGTATCTTTCATATAACAAAACACTCAATTTGCCCGGAAATGATTTTGGTGGTGCAATTGTACTACGATCAGAATCTACATATTCAATACCAGCTTCTGTAGTGTTAGAAATAACAAATTCAAGTGCCTCTTCTTTTGCTAAAGCCAAAAAATCATCAAAATTAGTATAAGTATTGACCCCTTTTACAATATTGGTTATCAATTCCATTTCTTGAATTTTCTCCCCTTTTTTCACACCATTCATGAATAATGTATATAACCCGTCTTGCTCATTAAGCATTGGAACCAAGCCGTTATCTAAAGGTTGTACCACAGCAATTCCTGCATTAAAGTTTACTTCTTTGTTTAAAACTTGAAAGGCATAATCAACAAAAGCTCTCAAAAAGTTGCCCTCACCAAATTGAAGTACTTTAATGGGAAGTATAGTAGTATTGCCGGAATTGGCTCTATTTAATTTATTCTTTACAGCATTGGATTCAAACATAATTTTAAGATATTATAAGTTAAACAATTTTGGTAACCACATGGATAAAGCGGGAATATAGGTGACCAATAACAAGGCAAAAATCATTACTAAAAACAAAGGAATTAGAGGTTTTATAACTTTTTGTATGGTAGTTTTTGCAACACCTACTCCAACAAACAATACAGATCCAACGGGAGGTGTACACAAACCGATACTTAAATTAAGCACCATGATTATTCCAAAATGCACCGGATCTATTCCAAGTTTTGTGACAACCGGTAAAAAAATGGGTGTAAAAATTAAAACTGCCGGTGTCATGTCCATGAAGATACCAACGAACAGCAACAAGAGATTAATAATTAAAAGAATTATAATTTTATTATCGCTGATTGACAACAAGCTGGTTGTAATATCTTGCGGAATATTTTCATAAGACATTACCCAAGACATACTCATTGAGGCTCCAATTAACAACATTACTACAGCCGTTGTCATGGAAGATTCTAATAAAATACCCGGTAAATCTTTTGTGCGTATTTCTTTGTATAAAAATCCTAAAACCAAGGTATAAAGAACCGCTACAGCCGAAGCTTCAGTAGCAGTAAACACTCCGGCAACTATACCTCCAATAACTATAATTAACAGCAGTAAACTTGGTAACGCAGCAAAAAATGTTTTTACAATATTTTTAAAACTGCTTCTTTCTCCCAATTTATATTTTTTCTTTTTTGCCCAGAAATAGGCTAATATCATCAAGAAAATTCCGGTTAGAATTCCAGGAATGTATCCAGCTAAAAACAAAGCAGCAATGGAAACACCACCACTGGCAAGCGAATAAACAATCAATACATTACTTGGTGGAATCACCAATCCTAAAGTGGATGATGTTATATTTACTGCTGCACCAAATTCTTTAGAGTAGCCTTCTTTTTCCATTTCGGGACCTAAAATACTTCCCATTGCAGAGGCTGATGCCATTGCAGAACCGGCAATTGCTCCCATTAACATGGCTCCAATCACGTTGATTAATGCTAATCCGCCGGGTAAAGCTCCCACCAATGTTTTGGCAAAAGCAATTAATCGATGGGCTATTCCGCCTTTGTTCATCAACTGACCGGACAATATAAAAAAGGGTATTGCGAGCAGTGCAAAACTGTCTAAACCCGTTCCCATTCGCTGAGAAACAGTGGTTACAGAAGGCAATAACGGAATACTAACCAGCATGGTTAATAACGAAGCAATTGAAATACTCCAAGCAACAGGTGTTCCTATACTTAGGAAAAACACAAAGCTGATTACTAAAACAAAAATTGGTAGATAATCCATTATTTAAGTGTTATAATATCTGAAATTTTATAATAAACAATAAGCAAACCACTCAAAGGAATAACAAAATAAATGGCCGCTAATGGCATTTGTAAACCCGGTGAATATTGGTTCAAGGTGTAAGTGATGTAAACCAATCGCAATCCGCCAATAAAAAATGCAAAAAAGGCAAAAAGAATCACCATTGAAAACACAAAGTATTTGAACTTTTTTTGGTTTTTTTCTGAAAATTGTTGTGGTAAAATATCAATGGCCACATGCATGTTTTTACCGGAAACATAAGCCGCACCCAGAACACCTAACCAAATCATTAGATAACGAGCCAATTCATCTGTAAAGGAGCTTGGGTCGCCCATAATAAAGCGGGTAAACACTTGCCAAAGCACGTTTATGACCATAATACTTAAAATGCTTATCAGCATGATTTCCAGTATTTTGTCAACTTTTTTTCTAAATTCCATATTACTTAGTTTCTTGAATTCGTAACACTAAACCAGCCATTTCTTTATCTTCTTTTGCTTTGTCATAAATGCTTTTTACACTTTCTCTAAACTTGGTTTTATCAGGATAAGAAACGGTAACACCTGCTTTTATAACTTCATCCAAAGCTTCTTGTTCTGCAATTTTCCATAATTTTCGTTGGTGCACCACTGAATTGTTTACAGCCTCTTGAATCCAAGCCTGCTCCTCTTTTGAAAATCTGTTCCAAGTTTGTGTTCCAATGATTAACACATCAGGTAAAACCGTGTGTTCATCAATTGAATAATACTTACAAACCTCATAATGTCTTGACAAATAAAAACTTGGCGGGTTATTTTCGGCTCCATCTACAACACCTTGTTGCAAAGAAGTGTATAATTCTCCCCACGAAATGGGTGTTGGAGAACCTCCAAAACTTTTTATCATTTCAATGGCTGTTGGGCTTTCCATGACTCTAATTTTCATTCCTTTTAGGTCTGATGGCGAATCTATTGGTTTGCTCTTGGTATAAAAGCTTCTGCTTCCGGCATCATAATAGCCTAATCCTTTAATCCAATAGTCAATTCCTTCATCCAACAACTCCTGACCAACCGGACCGTCTAACACGTTAAACGAATGTTGTCTGTCTCTAAAAAGAAACGGAAGTCCGAAAACTTTCATTTTAGGAGCAAAATTTTCTAAAACCCCGACAGAGACTTTTGTCATGTCTAAACTACCAATTTGCAACAATTCTATACATTCTCTCTCGGTGCCCAATTTCTGATTGGGATAAATTTCCAATCGAATCTTATTGCCCGATATTTTTTCTAAATCTTCTCCCATTTTAACCATTGCCAAATGAACGGAATGAGAGATGTCCAACCCGTGTGCTAATTTTAAAGTTTTTGTTTTACTAATTTCACCACACTGATTGAAAATCAATAGTATAAAAAATGAAAAGATGAGTGTTGATTTGAATTTCATCATTTATTTTTTTAATAGTTTCCCGCAAGCCAAACGGGTTTTAGTTCTAATTTTAATACTTTTTATTTGAATTAATTGTGCCATGTTTAATTGATTTGTTTGATTAAATTTTCAAATAATTCTGCACAACTCTCTTTGATATTAAAATTGGATTGTTCTTGATTTATTTGAATGTACACCACAGGTAAATTTCTTCTTTTGGAAATATTTACTTCTTGTTCAATATTTTTATTGACAGTGAGCACTATCGCGGCATCAACACTTCCATCATTTATTTCTTCTAAATAGTGGTTTATTTTTGACACTTCCTCAAACGATTGAAACAACATGATTCGGTATCCTTTTTTAGCCGCACATTTTTGAATGTCATACAGCATTTCACTGTAAAGTGTATTATTGATTCTGGGAACAATAATCGCAATGATACTGGATTTGCTACTTCGTAAAGCCAACGCATTCTTGTTTGGCTTATAGTTTGTTTTTAACGCAAATTCTTGAATAATTTTTTTAGTATCGACATTAATATCATGCTTATCGTTCAACGCTTTTGAGATTGTTGAAATGGAAAAACCCGTTAAATGTGATATTTTTTTTAATGTCGTCATTTTAAATTACTTTTTTTTCCTGTTGAGTGCTTTCCGTTAGTGTGAGGACCAACAGTTGCACTCATCAGGTTGTTAAAAAAATTCTATTGTATGGATCGAATTACTTCTAAAACCTTTTTGGTTTCAGCTTCAATCGTTGTATAATCCTGATCAGCCATTAATTGTTTGCTGATTAATTTACTTCCCATTCCAACTGCAGAAACGCCAGCTTTGTACCAACTTGAAATACTTTCTTTAGTAGTATCCACACCGCCTGTTGGCATGAATAATAATTTTGGAAAAATATCTTTGATACCACTCAAAAAATCCGGTCCGAGCATATTACCTGGAAACAGTTTGATGAATTTTACTCCTGCATTTTCAGCGGCTATAATTTCAGTTGGTGTCATACAACCCGGACTGTAAAACAAATCTTTTGCTATTAAATACTGAGCTACTTCCGGAACAAATCCGGGACTGATGTAAAAATCTGCTCCAACATTTTCAAATGCTTTTGCTTGATCAATATTTTTAATTGTTCCAATACCCAATAATAAATCCGGCATTTCGGCATTACGCACTTCAACCATTTTAGCGAAGTTTTTTAAAGCAGCTTCACCACGATTGGTGTATTCTACAGCTTTAATTCCTGCACGATAAATGGCTCTAAGCACTTCTATGGTTACGTTTTCATCTGCATTAAAATACAACGGCAAAATACCTTGTTTTACGATTGCTTCAGAAACTTTTTGACTGTTACTCATTTTCTAAATTTTTACTTTAAATACTAATTTTTTGATGGTATCCTCACCAATCATTGGAGCATGTACATCTTCGGGATAAAAAATAACAAATTGATTGTCTGTTAGTTGAAAAAACATATCCGGTTCGTCATTAAAAAACAGCACATCTTTTTCGTTGTTGTATTCTCCGTTTGGCGTCACACATTTTTCTCTTGGTTTCCAAGCGATGGTTTCTACACCTTTTGCACAAAATTGAATGTCAATATTCTGATTGTGGCATTCAAATTTGGCTAAACTTTCTTCCGCTGTTTTCCCTTTTTTATTGCTGACGATGACTTTTAGTCCCTCTTCAAT
>JAUXNR010000459.1 GCA_030682755.1 Flavobacterium sp. | reverse complement strand
TTTGAAGATAACAACAAGCTTAATAGCTCTCAGTAGCGGGTACAGCTCAGGATTTATAAAAATCTCAAATTAAATAATTCGCATTCCAACTCAGAAATAGAAACCAATAAACCCGAAACCAATTTCACCTGATTCCCTTTTAATGCTCAGCTTTAAAAAAGCGTTGCAACCAAAATTCGATGCGAAAGTAAACATTTTTAAGTAAACAATTCATAAAATTTTTTTGAAGCTGTTCCGGCTTTCCGTTTCAGATCCTCATTAAAAAAACTTATTTATCAATCGTCTTTTTTCTTATTCATCTTTATCCACAACCAAATAAATCCCACCACAAAGTGAAGCACAATAATGCCACCAACGATATACATAAACATGTTTGAATCTCGCATTTTATTTTTTTGTAAAGTTAGAAAGTCAAAATTTTCCAAAAGATAACATTTGTTACAAACCACTATATTTGTCAAAAATAATTCCATGAAAATCAAACTGCTTTTTTTACTCTTTTTAACTTCGTTAGTATCTTGTCAAAAAAAAGAAACAAAAGAAACAAAACCTGAAAACAGTTCTAATAGTGTTCGCTACGCCACCGGACTTTCAATTCAAAAATATGCTGATTTTTCCATTGTAACCGTTTCCAATCCATGGCCAACATCCGATAAAAATTATACGTACATTTTACATCAAAAAGCCGCCAAAATTCCGGATAGCTTACAAAAATATACCGCCATTCAAGTTCCAATAAAATCAATCGTAGTGACATCCACCACACACATTCCGGCATTAGAATTATTAGAAGTAGAAGACAAATTAATCGGATTTCCAAACACCGATTACGTTTCCTCAGAAAAAACCAGAACCTTAATCGAAACCGGAAAAGTCCGCGAAATCGGCACCAATCAAAGTTTAAACACTGAAGTTTTACTCGATATGCAACCCGACGTAATCATCGGTTTTGGCGTAGATGGCGAAAAGAAAACCTATGATAATTTACAACAAAATGGACTCAAAATTCTCTACAATGGCGATTGGACAGAGCAACATCCGCTTGGTCGTGCCGAATGGATTCAACTTTTTGGGGTTTTATTCGGATTGGAAGAAAAAGCAGATAAAGTTTTCAAAAACATCGAAAACGATTATTTGGAAGCCATTGAGTTAGCTAAAAAAGCTACTTCAAAACCAACCATTTTGAGCGGAGCCATTTACCAAGATCAATGGTATTTGCCACAAGGAAAAAGTTGGGCGGCTCAATTTTTGGATAATGCAAAAGGCGATTATCTCTGGGCATCTTCCGAAGGAACCGGAAGTTTATCTTTATCTTTTGAAACCGTTTTAGAAAAAGCTCAAAATGCTGATTTTTGGATTGGTCCCGGGCAATTTACTTCCTTCGAGCAACTCGAAAAAGCCAATCCAAATTACAAACATTTCAAAGCCGTTCAAAACAAAAATGTCTATTCATTCAGTTCCAAAAAAGGAAAAACCGGAGGCGTAATTTATTATGAATTAGCTTCCAATCGTCCGGATTTAGTTTTAAAAGATTTAATTAAAATCCTGCATCCGGAATTATTAACGGATTATGAATTATACTTTTTTGAAAAATTGAAATAGTTTATCAATCACATTTTAATTATAGTCTTAGTATATTTACGCCTCGCTTAATTTTCCTTAATTCCTTAAATGGTTTATATCAGTGTTCACTCAAAAAAATAAAATACTATTCTTTTTTTTAAGTTTCCTTTTAATCGGAACATTTCTCCTCAATCTTAGTTTAGGCTCAGTTTCTATTCCAACCAATGAAATTTTTAATTCTTTCATCGGAAACGAAATCAAAAGTTCTTGGGAAATTATTTTGTGGAATTTCCGTTTACCCAAAGCTTTCACCGCTATTTTAGTCGGAATGGGCTTGTCGATTTCCGGTTTATTAATGCAGACCTTATTCAGAAATCCATTAGCCGGACCATATGTGCTCGGATTAAGTTCAGGTTCAAGTCTGGGTGTCGCTTTTGTCATCATGGGAGCCGGTTTTTTACCAAGCTTTTTAGTCTCCGATTATGGAATAGTTTTGGCTTCTTCCATCGGAAGTTTTTTAGTTTTACTGGCTGTTTTAGTGGTTTCGCAAAAATTAAGAGATACGATGGCGATTTTAATTGTCGGATTGATGTTTGGAAGTTTCACCAGTGCGATTGTGAGTGTGTTGAGTTATTTCAGTACCGCTCAGGAATTGCAAAAATTCACCTTTTGGTCGATGGGAAGTTTAGCTAATTTGTCATGGAATTCAATTTTAATTTTGGCTATTTTTTGCGGAATGGGATTGGTGTTGAGCATTTTCAGTATCAAACCTTTAAATGCGTTGCTATTAGGAGAAAATTATGCCAAAAGTCTCGGACTAAATTTCAAAAAAACGCGATTAATTATCATCTTTGCCACCAGTATTTTAGCCGGAAGCATCACCGCATTTGCCGGACCCATTGCCTTTGTGGGGTTGGCCGTTCCGCATTTAGCAAAGTTGCTTTTTCAAACCAGTAATCATTACATATTATTTTGGAGCACGTTATTAATCGGAGCCATTTTGATGTTGGTCTGCGACAGCATCGCCCAACTTCCAGGCAGCGATTATACTTTACCAATCAACGCCATTACGTCCATGGTTGGAGCACCGGTGGTGGTTTGGCTTTTAGTTAGAAAACGTAAAATAATGATTTAAAAAAAACCTTAGT